>JBBIRL010000035.1:0-8331 GCA_037441825.1 Dehalococcoidia bacterium
TCATCCCTGGCCCACTCAATATCCTGGGGAAACTGATAGAGTTTTTCTATCTTTGTACCGAGCTTAGCCATAATGACTATCTCTCTATCGCTGAGTTTCTGTTTACCTTGAAGGTCTTCTGAGACCGGGAGGTGAACGTTAGTCTCCTCAATGTCGTTGGTCCCTTCGGAGCTCTTCGTTAGCTGCCATTCTTGTCTCGATATCATCTTGTGTATTATGGCAAAGTTTTTCTTGTCCACCAGATAAAGGTCAGGGGTCACCCCGCCGGAAACGACAGCCTCGCCCAGACCATAAACGGCTTCGATAGCGATTTTCTCCTCATTGGTGACTGGCTCCCGGGTGAACATGACGCCGGACCTCCTTGATTGCACCATCCTTTGTACCACCACAGCAATACCTACCCTGATATGGTTGAGTCCTTGCTGCTCTCTATAGAAAATAGCTCTAGGCTCAAAAAGGGAAGCCCAGCATCCCTGCACAGCGGCGACGACTTCATCTTCTCCTTGAATATTGAGAAAAGTGCGTTGCTGTCCAGCAAACGATGCTTCGGGGAGGTCTTCAGCAGTAGCTGAGGAACGTACTGCGACCAAACCTTCCAGCTTCTCGTATGCTCCTTTTATCTCATCTTCAATCTGCTGGGGCATCATGGCCTTGGTAATTAATTCTTTAATTCGTGTTGCGGACTTCTCGAGTTTTTTGCCATTATCAGGGTCCAATTTCTTCAAAATCTCACTGATCTTCGTACGGAGCCCAGATTCATTCAGAAAGTGATAATAGCTCTGGGTGGTAACTATGAACCCGGGAGGAACCGGGATCTCTAAGTTGGTAAGCTCTCCCAGGTTTGCTCCTTTTCCTCCGACCAGGGGTAAGTCTTCCTTACCGACTTCCATGAACCAGACGACGTTAGCACGTTTCTTTTTCATAACAAGCGCTACTCCAGCTCTTTATTGATAGCGAAGCCTTGCCCTGATGCCTTAGAAACCTCGCTATTATACCATGCTAGCTAAACAATAAGTCAAGAAGACTTTTTTACGGCTGAGCGCTGCTTCGGCACCTGACTCCAGTCGCCCCAGACAATCTTCTCTGGGTCTTTGACCAGGCCTTTCTCTTTAGCTAGTTCACGGATCTTTAGCAGGGTCGCATTAACCTCTGGAGTGAGAAACACCCAAGCTGCACTTGAGGGTATCCAATACGGCGAACTGATGCGCATTACTTGGCACTTCTTTGTGTTGAGGTAGATCCCGAATTTGTCGTGTTGCATCATATGCCTCCTCGTCAATTTTTTCTTGATGCTTCCTGAAGCTTGAGCACAACTTCATTAATCGCCTCATCGGGGGTAGAAGCACCTGCGGTAACACCGATGTGATGTCGCCCTCGCACCCAGGAAGGGTCAAGCTCTGTGACTGTTTGAATGTGATAAGTGGCAACACCGGTGTCTGCGCAGATTTCGGCAAGACGCCTGGTATTGGCGCTATCCTTGCCACCAATTATTATCATCAGGTCTGCCCTTTTTGCTAACCCAAGAGCTGCCGCCTGATGTTTGCGTGTAGCATCGCATATGGTATTGAAGATGCGCAGCTCGGAGAATTTAGCAGTATCAGAGGCGATAATCCTGGCAACGAAGCTAGCGAAGCGCTCCTTATTCTGGGTGGTTTGACAAAGGATACCCAGGCGTTTAGGCTGGGCGGTGAACTGAGGAATCTCCAGAGAGGCACTCGCATTCTTCCCAGCCCAACCAAGGACAGCTTGAACCTCGGGATGAGAGACATCGCCGAAAACCAGCACCCCAAACCCTTCTTTCCCCAACCTCTGGGCGACAACCTGAGCTTTGCGCACAAATGGACAGGTAGCATCGATGACCTCGAGTCCTCGAGCCTTTATCCGCTTCATGACCTCTGGTCCTGCACCATGGGAGGCGATAGCAACAATGTCACCACGTATTTCATCCAAACTCTCCGCGATGCTAACTCCGCGCTCTGCGAGCTTGTCCACAACCTGCCGGTTGTGGACAAGGGCACCCAGCGTCTGGAGCGGCCCACGTTCCTGCGCTGCCTTCTCCACAAGATCGATTGCTCGCCTCACGCCGAAGCAGAATCCCATCTCAGCAGCCTTTTCAATTTTCATTGCTGCTCCCCGGATTGTTCCGGAAATTGTGGTTACCTAGATAGCTGCGAGGCAGAAGCTCAGCGATGCGCTTCATAATCAAGTCGCAGTGTTGGTTTAATCCGGGACGATTCAGTTTGTTGTTCTCGCCTGGGGGGAGGGTAAAGGAACGGCCGATTTTCACAGTAATACGTGGCCGACGTACAATGAAGCCTATTCCTTTGACCTGTTCGCTGCCGCTGATGCCAACTGGAATTATGGGAACGCCTGAATGCGCGGCGATGAACGCAGTGCCGGGTTCCATTTCCTGCAAGTGGTAGGGAAAGCTCCTTTTCCCTTCAGGGAACATGCCAAGCACTCCCCCTTTGTTGAGCACTTCGAATGCATAACGTAGTGCCTCTCTATCCAGTTTATCTCGCCTTATAGGGAAGGCACCGTATGCGCGTACAACTATCCCCATTAGTGATGGGCGGAATAGCTCCTGTTTTGCCATAAAGGTTATCCTGCGGGGAACGCTGGCGCCAAGTAGCGGTGGGTCTACGTAAGTCATGTGGTTGGCAACTATTATCAGGGGACCCTTCCTGGGAACATTTTCTTTCCCTTCCACCCGCCATCTGGTAAGTGCGATGAGCAAGGCTTTCATGGCGGCATTAGCAGCGTAATAAAACGGTCTCATTGGACTAATTATATTCGATAATGCCAGCTATCTGCGCCAGCGCCTGTTCTGCATCGAACCGATGCTTAGATTATAAATTATATCTCATCGTGAGCGTCAGCGCAAACCTCAGTTTTGCCTTTTCAACCAAAAAACGGCGGCAAAGAGGGTCACTCCTATTAAGAAGAGGGAGACAGGGACTATTGTACGAGTCCGGGGTTGGGTCTGGCTGATTGATGGGGAGATTGTTAGAGTTGGTGTAAGCGTGAGCTTGGGTGTGAAGTTGGGAGTAGGAGTGGCAGCAGGAGGTGGGGACGTGGGTATTATTATGAGTGTGGGTGTGAGTAATGGTGAGGGTGTGGGAGTTGGCGTCTGTGTAACGGATAGCAAACCGTAGCCTGGGGAAGGAGCAGCATTGTCCACAAAATCATTGGCCTGGTTTGTATCTAGCCCGGCAGGTTGACGTTCCAGTGAATGGCTTTCAGATACATTCTGGCAAGGCGGCGACATTATGGTATTGTCATCGCCGTAGGAGAGTGCGTCAATAATCTTCTCCGTTGGGTCTAGCAGGATGATGCGGTCTCCGGTGTTGCTTAAACCGTTGCCTATACTGCCATCGGCCATGAAGACTATATCTCCGTTAAAGCTGGGAAAGTTGATGTAGAAGTCGGTTCTGGAGGCGACCACGGCAAAGCCACCTGGAGGCAGAGTCAGGGAGGGGATAGGGTCAGTCTCATAGTTGTCGCTAATTCTCCAATCGGTCAGGTCAACTGTCTGGCTAGTGCGGTTGAAAAGTTCCACCCACTCAAATGCAGACTCCGCACCTGTTGGGGGGGGATTATATTGTACCTCGTTGATTACGATGTCGCCTTCATTTGCCGGAGTTGAGTCGGGTGTCAGGGTAGCGATTGGCGAAGGAGCAGGCGATAAGGTTGCTGTTGGCGTGGATGTGAATGTAGGCGATGGCATTATGGCAGGTGAGGGGTTTGGGGTTGAAATAGGGGTCGGTGTAGAAAATGGTGTAGGTGTTATTGGTGTTATAGATGTGGACGTAGGTGATGGTGAAGGTGTTGGCATCTCTGTAGCAGATGGCAAGCCGCAGCCTGGAGAAGGAGTGGCGTTGTCCACAAAATCACTGGCCTGGTTGGTATCCAGCCCGGCAGGTTGGCGCTCCAGGGAGTGACCTGCGGGCACATCCTGGCAAGGCGGCGACATTATGGTATCGTCGTCGCCGTAGGAGAGTGCGTCGATGCTCTTACCTGTCGGGTCTAAAAGGGTGAGTCGATCTCCGGTGTTGCTTAATCCGTTGCCAATGCTGCCATCAGCCATAAAGACTATGCTGCCGCTGAAATTCGGGAAGTTGGTGTAGAAGTCAGTTCTGGCGGCGACCACAGCAAAACCACCTGGAGGCAGAGTCAGGGATGTGATGGTGTCAGTCTCATGATTGTCGCTGATTCTCCAACCAGTCAAATCGATTGCCTGCCCTGTGCGGTTCAGTAACTCGAGCCACTCAAAGGCCGCGTCTGTGCCCTCCTGTGGAGGGTCGTATTGAACCTCGTTGATTATGATGTCGCCTTCGTTTGCCGGAGTGGCGGTAGGTGAAGCGGTTGGGGTGTGGGTGGGCATAGTGGTAACGGTAGGCGTTGGCGTTGAGATAAGAGTCGGCGTGGGTGTGAGGGTGGTAAGAGTTGGTGTTGGGCTGGGCGTACGCGTGGGCGTTGGCCTTAGCGTAGGCCTGGGTGTGTGCGTAGGCGTTGGGGTAGGTATTGGGGTGGGTGTGGATGTAGGGAATAGTGTAGGCGTTGGTGTAGGCGAAGGCGCGGGTGTAGGCATCAGCGTTGGGGTTGGTGTTGGGATAGGGGTAGGTTCTAAGGTGGGTGTAGGAGTTGGCGTAAGAGCCGGGGTAACCGTGGGAGAGTGAGAAGGTATAGAGGCTGGACCGACAAAGCTGAAGTCATCGAAGTAAACGGTAGCGGGAGTTGCAGAATGAGGAACGACTATAGCCTTGACTCTCGCCGAGTGTGCGTTTGATGGTGCAGTTATATCCCCAGTGGCCAGAAGGCGGTACTGGGGCTTGTCGTCGGTCAAGTCAGTGAGAGAATCATTATGAGATATTTCGGTTCCAAAGCCGTCCTCGCTCTCATACCAGGAAATTCTCAGGAAAACCCTTTCAATATTCGGGTCGTTCTTCAGTGCGTAACCGCAAAGTGTATAGTTTTCCCCTCCTTGTATCGAAACGGTTTGATAAACCCAAATTGTGCTTATAGTATCTGAGTTTATAGCAACAGCATAAGCCCCACTCCGAACTGGAGATTCGACCAGGGACAGGGAGCCTCCATATGTCAACCACCCAGCGGTGCCACCCTCGAAGCTTGGATTTGTAAGGAGTATATTTGGGGCGCAGGTCGGGTTAGGGGTAGGTATTGTTTCGATGAAGCTCATGTCGTCGAAGTAGGCAGTGACAACTTGCTCCGGGTTGGCGAGTCTCACTATCCCCTTTACTTTTGCCGAATGGGCATTAGCTGGGGTTATGTGAGTGCCCGTAGTGAGGAAGCGGTAATCGTTAGGATTATCAGCAAAACAGTCGGACTCATCGCGTCTGATTTCGCTGCCAGTCCCGTTCTCGCCTTCGAACCATGAGATCTGCAACGAGACATTGCCTTCATAGATGCTGTTCTTAAAAGCCCACCCGCTAAAAGTACAACTGGATCCGGGGAAGACAGGAACTGTCTGATACATGTAAGCCTCTGCTTCTGTGGCGAAGAGAGCAGCAGCTCGACTACCTATATGAACAGGATTGTTTGTGTAGGTCAGAGTGCCACCGTAACCTTGCCACCCAGTTACGCCCTCCTCGAAGCCCGGGTTGCGCAAAAGATTAGTCGCATCTTGTGCGTGGAGGATGCCTCCTGGAGACAGGATGGTAGTTATAAGGGCGGTAAGGATTACTATTCGGGAAACTTTCAATTCTAAGGATTACTTTCTTAGAGGATACTCATATATTATCAGCTTCTGAGAATCAGTCAAGTTTTTAATGCAGTGTTTACAGTCTTGCGCTCTGAAATGATTTTATTGAACATGGTGACAGGCGTGCTATAATAGAGCCAGCTAAAGAGTGGGGAGGTCAAATCTGGAATCTGCGGAGATAGCCAAGAAGGCTATGGAGGCTGCCCTCGATAAACAGGCTGTTGATATCCTGATGCTGGATATCACACAGGTGACTTCTTTTGCTGACTACTTCGTTATTTGCAGTGCTGACAGCGACCGCCAGATCAATGCCATCTGCGATGAAATCGATGGGGTATTGAGTAAGGAAGGCGTCAATATCTATCGTCGAGAAGGAAGCGCAGATTCAGGGTGGGTGCTCCTCGATTTCGGCGCGGTTATAGTGCATGTCTTCGCACAGACCCAGCGAGAATATTACGATCTGGAGCAGTTGTGGGGTAAGGCCACCCCTGTAATCAGGATTCTCTGATCCACGGCTCAACCTGTCGCTCATAGCTGACTATCTCTTTAGGAGAAAAAAACAGGCTGATCTCCTTTTGTGCATTCTCCAGCGAGTCCGAGCCGTGCACCAGATTGCGCCCTATATCCAGTGCTAAATCGCCTCTGATTGTGCCTGGTGCTGCCTTGACGGGGTCGGTTGCTCCCATCGTCTTCCTTACGACTTCGACAGCACTCTTGCCTTCGAAAACGGCTGCGATAAGGGGGCTTGAGGTGATGAAGCTCACCAGTCCCTCGAAAAAGGGCTTGCCCTCATGGATAGCATAATGTTTTCCTGCCATCTCCCTATCCATCTGGAGCATCTTCAGGGCCACAAGTTTGAGCCCGGTCCTCTCAAGGCGTGAGATTATCTCGCCTATCAACCCCCGCTGCACACCATCGGGCTTGACTAAAACAAGAGTTCTTTCCATTTCTTCCATCCTTTAATGAATTTGGTTATTCTTTCAGGTTCCCAACCAGTTCAGCACCTTATTGGCCACGTCGCTGCGGTTGAATCTGGTTACTTGTATTACCTCTACCTCCGGTAGTTCCTTTATTTTATCAGCCCAGGGATGAGAGGCAAGCATGATTGTGCCCAGCACCTTCTTTTCGCTCTGCAGAGCCTCTATCACAGCATCTTTGAAGGATGGCGAGAACAGCTCCATCTTACCGATCTCGTCGATTACTATGATATCCTTGCTTTGTATCGCCTGCCTTAACGCCGGTACTGCCACTTTGTCCATGCTGTCCGTATCTACTCCGTACTTGCCGACGCGATGCGGACTGCGTACACCGGTGTGCGAGAGTACGGCACTTTGGCCATCGAGGGTGATGATCTGGAATCCCTGCCGTACACCCTGGCTGCGTATCTCCTCGGTGTAAAAGCCGCCGGCGCTTTTGTGCACTTTGCTCAGCACTTCCTTAATGATAGTGGTCTTGCCGCTGCCGGGCTCGCCGCTGAGCAGATAAGCTCTTTTCATAACTAATCAACTTTGCATAAAATACAGGCTCTATGTTCACACTAATGGTTACCGTCAGAGAAAACGAAGTAACTCACTGTATGAGCAGTAAAATCCCTCTTTGGTAATTTGTTAACGTTTTACCTTACGGCTAACGGTAATCGCTGGTCTTCTCAGGTACAGTGGCTCTAGAGTAGGGGAGTGGTCGAAGTCGCCAGACTCGAGCCTACTCCACCCCAGTTCGGCGAGGTAGCCACCTCGACGTAACCTTGCCGCGCCCTCGACAATCAAGGCTTTATGTCCCAGCCCTTCTCTGAGTTGCAACGCTATGTCCTGGGGGATTCTGCCGCAGAAGATGGGGCTGCGCTTTAGCTTGGGCAGCAGGGCTTCTAAGGTTGTTATATGCTCCTCGACCAGGCGGTACCACTTTCCTCTTTTAGTCTGGAAAAGGGCGGTGGCGATCTCGCCGCGTCCGGCATTCTGTATCGGACAGATAGGTAAGGTGGTAGCGGCGTAGGGATAAGCCTCAACCTCTAGGGTGCCGATGCCCACTATGGGGATATTGAGAGAGAGTGCAAGCCCTTTGGCAAAGCTCATCCCCACTCTCAACCCGTTGAAGCTGCCGGGCCCTTTCGCTACGATAACGCCATTTATATCTTTGAGGTTCAGCTTCGCTTGTTCCAGAATGCAGATGAGGTTCGGCATAAGCTCAGTGGTGTGGTTCTGACCGGCATGCCAGGTAAGCTCGGCAATTATCTCGCCTTGTGACGATAGGGCGATACTGGCGGTCTCGGTTGAGGTGTCGATAGCTAGCTCCATCATTTACTTCCTGGCTCCGAGTGGTACATTCTTTAGCTTCGATAGCATCTCTAAATATCTGGTGCCTTTGGGCATAAAGCTGAGCTTGCGTTTCAACGGGGAAACAATTTGCATTTCGATGAGCAGATGCTCCTCGGGAAGCACACTCAATCCCTTATCTGCCCATTCTATCACACATACCCCCTTGCTATAGAGATAGTCATCGAGACCCAATTGCGCTACTTCTTCTACTCTGTCGAGGCGATAAAGGTCTATATGATATAAAGGCAGCTTACCCTGATACTCTCTGACCAGCACGAAGGAGGGACTTGCCGT
>JBBIRL010000035.1:8341-13120 GCA_037441825.1 Dehalococcoidia bacterium
GCCCAGCCCCTGAGCGATGCCCTGGGTGAGACATGTTTTGCCTGCGCCGAGCGAGCCCACCAGAAATATAACATCGCCTGAGGCTGCCAGCTTGCCTAGCTTCATCCCTATCTTGCGGGTTTGCTCCGGGCTGTTGCTGACCATCTCCAACGATTTCACCGTTTCTCTCGTCTGGGTGACTTGAAGTGGTCCCATCCTTTTTCATCCCACTTGACTGCTTTCCCTTGCTCATCTAGAAGGGTAACTTGCCCCGGCTCATCACTTACTATCTCGCCGATAACTGCCACTGGACTTGACATAATGTCTGTGAGCTTATCGATAACCTTGCTCCTGGCTGTGAACAGAAGCTCGTAATCCTCCCCACCGGAAAGCGCCAGCCGCAGCGATTCCTTTTTGAAGGCAGATTTCAGCAGTGCGTGTATGGGCAGCTTGTTTATCCATAACTTGGCTCCAACGCGGCTTGCCTCGCAGATATGTGTCAGGTCGCTGAGCAAACCGTCGCTGATGTCTATGGCTGCTCTCACGCCTTGCTGCACCAGGATTTGTCCCTCGGCTACCCTGGGGTGCGGCCGCAAATGGGCTTCTCTGAAAAAAGCGGTTGTCTTCGCGTCAAGCTTGCGCCCTGATTTCAGCAACTGGAGACCGGCTGCTGATAGCCCCAGATAACCGGTTACAGCGATGTGGTCGCCAGCTACTGCGGCCGAGCGGGTGAGCAGGGCATCGGATGCTTTTCCTATCAAACTGACGTCTATGATGACTACAGGGGCTTTGCTGACATTGCCGCCGACGATGTCTACGTCGAATTTCGAACCTATCTCTTTGATGCCGCGGTAAAGCTCGACAACATTGTTTACCTCGGTCTCCGGCGGCAAGCCCAGCGAGACCATGGCGAAGCTGGGCGTCCCGCCCATGGCAGCGATGTCGCTGATGTTCACCGCAAGCGCTTTCCAGCCCAGCTCCCTCCATTTCGCAGTGCTCAAGTTGAAATGAACATCCTGTATCAGAATATCTGTGGTGCCGAGCTGGATGGATTTCTCAGTGCGCCAAGCTGCAGCATCATCGCCGATGCCCAGGATGAGGTCATGTCTTTTAGCTTTGCCTACAGTCTCGGCGATAAGCTCGATTAAGCCGAATTCCCCTAGTTCCCAGACTTTCATGGGTGTGATTATAGCTGCTTTGGTTCAAGTCTACAATAACATAGCCAAACGCAGTGAAACCTGATATATTAGCTTGTAACATGCGCTGCGCAATCATCTCCGACATCCACAGCAATCTCACCGCTTTCCAGGCCGTGCTACAGGACATTAAGATGAGGGGGGGATTCGAGCGTATTTGGTGCCTGGGGGACATCGTGGGTTATGGCCCTGACCCTAAGGAGTGCATCGAGCTGCTTCGTCAATACGACCATATATGTGTGGCGGGAAATCACGACTGGGGCGCGATAGGTAAGATAGACGTCGATGATTTCAACTCCGAGGCTGCTGCCGCCTGTCGCTGGACCGGGCAGCAGTTGGACCAGCAGAATGTAGATTACCTCGCCAATCTCCCGCTTGTTACCAGCGAAGGCGATTTCACACTGGCGCACGGCAGCCCTCGTGAGCCGATATGGGAGTACCTGGTTTCCACACATGTCGCCAGATTCAGTTTCGATTACTTTCAGACCAGGTTTTGCCTGGTGGGACACAGTCATGTACCTTTAGTTTTCGAGTCACTTGCCCCCGACGGGGATTGTTTAGTCCATGAGTTTCCCACGGATACCGCTCTCACCCTTGACGGCAACCGTCTCATCATAAATCCCGGAGGCGTGGGACAGCCGCGAGACAGCAATCCCCGTGCCAGTTACGCTATCTATGATAGTGACCACAGGGTCATCTGGCATCACCGCGTGGCCTACGATATCTCCAGCACTCAGCAGAGGATGAGAGAACACGGGCTACCCTATGGGCTTGCGGCAAGGCTGAGCCACGGCTGGTGAATTCGGGGTTTGCAATCAGACAGCCTATTTATGCTGGGGGTCGCGCTGTTGAGTCGTCCGCTGGAGCGTATCCATAAAGGATTGTCTTATAGCCTCGCAAGAATATTTGTCGGAAACCCTCGGCTTGGGCGGTTCCCCGATGTCGTCAATCTGCACGTGTATGAAGGATGGCCCTTTATCACTCGAGAGTTTGGTCATGACTCGGGCCAGCGATGAGGCTTCTTTCACGCTGTAGACGTTCTTATAACCACAGCCACGAGCTATCTTCGGAAAATCTATATTATCTGACACGCTCGGTTGCCCTCCGGTAGATGCATAGACGCCGTTATCCAGCACGATGTGAATCAGATTTGTTGCTGCATGGTTTTTGCCGCTTACTGAGGCCATAGCTCCTAGATGCATAAGGCATCCGCCATCGCCGTCTATAACAACTGTCTTTCTACCATCCTGGAGGTACCTCTCAACGCCAAGCGCTATCGGCAGGGCGTGCCCCATGGAGCCCATCATATAGAAACATGAATTATCCTTTTCCGATTCATTGGCTGCCAGAGCATGGCAAGCTTCTCTGGATATGAAGCCGTTTGTGGAGATATAACATGCTTTGCCCGCCGCACCATTGATTATGGCATTAACCGCAGCAGCCCTTGATAATCCCGAACCCGAACTTCTACTTTTTGCCTCAAGTTTTTCCTCTTTCAGCAGGTCTTCGGTCACTAGAAGTGCCGCTGGTTTCATGTTTGCTGTTATACTATTCATTACAGACTTTATCTCAGCTTTGTAGGATTTCGCTGAAAGTACCTCATAGGGAATATCGAACGTCTCTAGAATACCCTTCGACTTCGGACCCATTATGGTATGTTCCGGGGCGTCCTTAATGCCGGGCTGCCCTCTCCAGGCTATGAGACACAGTACCGGTATTTTATATATTTGATTCAATGATGTGAGTGCATTGAGAGTATTACATAGGCCGGAGTTCTGCATTAAAACTACTGGGATTCTGTTTGTGGCAAGGAAGCTACCGGTCGCCACCCCCATCGCTATGGCCTCATTGGCTGGATTTACCACCTCACATTCGGTGTCGCGAGTCAGTGCTTCCAAAAGGGGACCCAGAAAGGAACAGGGTACCTCTATATAGGGGCCCAGTCGGTATCTTTTGAACTCCTTTATTAGCTCCACTGGCTTCATTTTTCAGATTTCCTCCGTTAAAAGAATAGAACTAACCTTCTTGTAATCATTGAAATTGTGTATCTCCATCCAGCCTTCAGCCACTTCAAATGCTGATACACTATATCCTTTGTCTATTACATATTGAATAAATTCGACAAAAGAAACTGATTCTGCGGGTTTACCTCTGGGCCCTTCCCTCTTCGCTTTTTCAAATTCCTCTCTCAGAATACCCAGCCCCTTCCTTGAGAGACATGCTATCCCTATAAACTCATAATGTCCCTCTGATTCTGGCAGGTGTTTCCCTATCTTCAGAATCCTATTGCTCCGGTTGACATTTATAGTTCTTACGTTATCCAGCGGAGAACGTTCGGTTAACACCAATTCCAGTTCCTTATTTCTGAGATGTGTTTTTTTGTAAGTACGATCAACTACGAGTATTATATCGTCTTCTTTTCTTAACAGTTTGCTGACCAGCTCCTGGTCAAAAACTATGTCTGAGTAGACAATAATGTTCCTGTCAGCCGGCTTGTCTACCCCCTTGATTATTGAGTACATTAAACCTTTGGTTTCGTAGTCAGGGTTCTCGATTATCTTCACGCCTTCGATAGCAACGTTTTCCCTCTTATATCCAACTACCACACTGATGTCCCTTATTCCAACTTTGTTGAGAGTATCAACATTTCTTTGTATTAAAGGTCTGCCGTTTATATCCAGCATGCCAACCGGCCTGTCCTCCAACAGCGTTTTCAGCGAATCATCGATCTTAGAGCCGGCAGCCGGTATAACAACCTTAACGTTGCCAATCTCGGATTTCAGATACTTCTCCTCATCTCTCTTCATGAGATGCATGCCTTGTATTTCAAAGCACTCAGACAGACTTGCCAGTCTGGAATCGATAGCGCCTATGCCATGTCTCTTTATTTCAGCCAACGCATCATTGATCGCCTTAATCGCAGCTCTTATACCGTGGTTTGCATAAATAACGATATTCACCCCTATTTCTTGCATATCCTTTTCTGCAAGTGACTTATATGTGGTAGGACATATCAAAAGGATGCCCCGTCTTTTCCATCTCTTGCAGAATTCAATTATCTCAGCAGGTGTTTCTGCCTTGGAATGAATGAAAATTCCATCGGCACCGGCTTCCATATATGCATTAGCCCTCTTAAGTGCCTCGTCCAGACCCCAACCCGCAATCAGCGCTTCAACTCTGGCAAATACCAGGAAATCTTCGGTCTGTCTGGCATTTTTCGCAGCCATGATCTTTCCCACGAATTCGGCTATAGGCGCAAGCTCTTGCCGCCCGGGAACATAACTATTAACCTTGGGGAATCTTTTATCCTCGATGCAGACAGCGCTGACGCCCGCAGCTTCGAATTTCTTTACCATGTGGATTACATTATTGGAATTACCAAAACCGGTATCGCAATCAGAAACGACTGGTATAGAAACGGCATCAGCGATTTCACTCGATGCATCCAGGGAGTCTCTCATAGTCAGTATTTCCGCATCAGGAACACCGTGTGAAGTCGCTATCTCAAGTCCGGAAGCCCACACGCCCTCGAACCCGTTTCTCTCAACGAGCTTTGCGGTCATCGCGTTGTGGGCTCCTACAATTCGAATCAACTTGTTGTCGC
>JBBIRL010000036.1:0-6596 GCA_037441825.1 Dehalococcoidia bacterium
GCTTCCTGGATATAAACGAGCTGCCCAGCATCCGCCCCAGGCCGGGCAGCCTCTATCTATTCAGCTCCAGCGAGCCCCACGATGAGGAGCAGGAGATAGACTTCCGCCGCCTGCACAACTGGCTGGAGCACTTCGGCATCAGGAGTTTCGGGCTTCCTGTGGAGATAAAGAAGGAAAACGGGAAGAGCGGCTGGGACATACCCGATGAGGAGAAAGGCTTGCATGCCTCAGGCCATGCCTGCGGCCCTGACTTGCTCAGAGTCGCCCGCGAGATAAAGCCCGAGACGCTCATCCCTATACACAGCGAAAACGCCAAGTTCTACTATGAGAAACTTGCTGGCTGCCGGAGGTGGGTGGGGGGGTGGAGGTATGACACGGGGGAAAGCAGCGCGCTGTGCTTCTACTTTCGTAGCAGTAGTATAATGCAGGCACAGAGTAAGGGATGACAGGAATGCTGAACTGGGAGAAGAAGCTGGCGGGGATCGATGTCAATCAAAGCGAGTTCCCCATGTGCTTCGCCTGTGGCAAGGATAACCCTGTCGGGCTGAAGCTGAAAATTGTGAAGAACGGCGACGAGGCCAGGGGCGAGTTCACCATCAGTGAATTGTATCAGGGATGGCGCGGGTATGTTCACGGAGGCATCATCTTCACAATCCTAGATGAGGCTATGGCTTATGCATATTTCCCGGAGACAAAAGGGGTTACCGCCAGGACCGAGGTCAGGATCAGGCAGCCTGTGCCGATTGGCGTACCACTGGTGGTCACGGGAAGGGTGGTCAAGAAGACGAGGAAGCTTTTTACCACGGCCGCTGAGATAATGCTTCCGGATGGCACGGTGCTGGCCGAGAGCACGGCGCAGGTGTATGTTGTGAACTGAAAATGGTTTGTGCTCCCAAGTTAACCTATGTAAGGCGGGTTTCCCAACCCGCCCTCACTATTTATGTACACCTTAATTCACCATCTGACGAGGCTAATCGAGACTGAGTTTTTCACCAAATTGGTGCCGATGCTCACGCTCATTTTAAGCTATTTGATGGCGGATTTTGGAACAGGCGTTCTATTGACAAAGTCATGCGAATCGTATGGAAAGTTCGTACTCTAAATTACCTGAAACAACTAGTAGTGGGGAGGTATGATGGTTAATGAGGTGATGGGTCAGGCAGGTGCTGTAACTCCGGTACAGCAAAGCAGGTTGAGGCGAACCAATATCTCGCTGGGCTTCTTACATCTGGTGCAGGGCATCGTCATACTTATACTGGGCTCCGGTTTCAGCGCATTGGTTACTGCATCATATATCGGCTCAACTGTGGAATACAGGTATGAGCCGCGGATAATGCTTGCGGTGTTCTTGTTCATTTCGGCGTTCTGCCATCTGCTGGTCTCGCTGCCGAAGGTATTTCCCTGGTACATCAGGAACCTGGGCAGTCATATCAACTACGTGCGCTGGTATGAGTATTCGCTCAGCGCATCGGTGATGATTGTGGTGATAGCATCGCTGTGCGGGATTACCGATCTAGTGAGCTTGCTGGGCTTGTTCGTTCTCACCGCAGCGATGAATTTGTTCGGTTTGATGATGGAGTTGCATAATCAGTCCACGGAAAAGACTAATTGGACATCCTTTGTTTTCGGGAGCATTGTGGGGATCGTGCCCTGGGCTGCTATATTGCTCTATTTCGTCAAGGCTACACCTGCCGCGCCAATGTTTGTGTATGCCGTAGTTGCCTCTCTAATGTTCTTCTATGCCCTGTTTCCATTGAATATGTGGCTGCAGTATGCCCGAAAAGGGCGCTGGAGAAACTATGTCTGGGGCGAGTACGGGTATATGTTTCTCAGCCTGACCGCTAAGTCGCTGCTGGCCTGGCAGGTTTTCGCGGGGACGTTAAACGCGGCTTCATGGCTGAAATAAACTGAATGAAAATGCGTAGCTTCTTGTGGATACATTGGAGCACCTCTCCAACTGTACAGGAGATCCCAAGAATCGAGTCTTCTAACTTGGATGAATGACATATTATTCATATTATTATGGGAGTATGGCTCCCGATGTCATTGCGACAACAGTCTGAGATGAATTCAAATGAATATCAAAGTAGTAACAGACAGCACCTCTGACCTGCCTGGCGCGTTAGTTAGCGAGCTAGGTATCACCGTGGTGCCGGCGCTGGTTCAGTTCGGAGATAAGGTGTACCATGACGGAGTAGACCTCTCCACTGACGAATTCTATCGTAAGCTGAGGACTAATCCCGTACTGCCTAGAACCTCAGCGCCCTCCCCGGGCACCTTCAGAGACGTCTATGGCCGCCTCGCTCAGGAAGCTGAGGCTATTATCTCCATCCACGTCTCAGCTAGGTTGAGCGCCACGTACGATGCTGCGCGATTGGGTTCTGTAGACTTTAAATGCCCCATCTCAATAATCGACTCGCAAACAGCATCAATGGCCTGTGGATTGCTTGTCATCCTCGCTGCCAGCGCAGCCAAGGAGGGAGCGTCTTTTTCAGATATAGAGCCGCTGGTACGCGCTGCTGTTCCCCGTACTGTCACATTCGGAGTGTTCGGTACATTGGAGTATCTTTACAAAGGTGGGCGTATCGGCAGGGCGCAGGTTTTCCTGGGTAGCATTCTCAAGCTGAATCCTATCCTGGCGATACGAGCTGGTGAGATCTTACCCATTGCGAGAGTACGTACCCGAACCAAGGCTATAGAGCGTTTGTGTGAGATATTACGAGATTCGGGCGTACCTCAGGAAATGTCGGTGATGAGCACCACAGAGCCTGAGGAGGCGGAGGCCCTGGCCCAACGCCTGTCCAATCTGTTTCCCCAGGAGCGAATGTACCGCGCCAGCATTGGCCCAGCCATGGGGACCTATGTGGGACCGGGTGCTGTCGGGGTTTCAATAATCTGGAAAGAGAAATAACCAGGGAGGTCTTCGGTGCACACCCAGCAGCTGACGCTCGGTTTAATCAATGTAGTAGGTGGTGTCCTGGTTCTAGGGAGCTACGCTCACGGGATTATCACGCACCCTGCTAATCGTGATGCTATTTGGGGCGGTGTGCCCGAGGCCATCAAGCCGCTATATACAGCGAACATGTTGCTTGCAGCGGCAGGCTATTTGGCTTGCACATATTTCGTCCTGTTCCGTTTGCATCCAGATAATGCGCAACTGGCAAGTCTTTCAGGCTACAAGGTATTCTATATAATATACGCCCTGATACTTTTGCCTTCTGCACTGTGGATGCCCCTAACCTACGCCGCACTGGGTCATCCCGGTGGCAGCCTGTATTATTGGGCAGTCCGTATCACACTGGCCATCGTTGGTCTGGCTTCGCTGGCGCTGCTAGGAGTGCTCCTATCGTTACATTCCAGCGAATCTTCACCCACATATTGGCTGGCAGTCGCCGGTGGTGTCTTCTTCTGCATTCAGACGGCCGTGCTCGATGGCATAGTCTGGTCCGTCTTCTTTCGAGTCTAATTGGGTACGTAATAGTCAGTGAGGAAAGGAGTCGTAACGAAAGGATAATCGAAATCGCGTGGTACTCTAAGGGAGCTTTTCGCCTCTCAGAAGGTTGTTGCCATCGCCTAACAAGATAGTGGAAAACCCCATAATTGCCTGGTGGCTTTCGCGGCAACTGATGATCTCAGGCATTTACTATTCGCAACATCCCATGATACTGGTAAGTATCGTAACCTCATGACTGAATCTACCTATACCTGGAGCATCTGCTCCTGGCTACCCGCTGGGTCAGGTCCAGTCCCAAACCAGGTGTCCGTCTTTAATGGTGTATTTCAGGAGACCTTTGTCGATCCACTTGGTGATATCTTCTTTGACTTGCTGGTGTGAATATGGCACAAGCTCTGCCACTTTCCCCGCCAGAGCTTCTACCGGATTGCCTGCAGGTTTCATTATCCCCAGGCTTTCGATGACATCGCCCTTCAGTATGGCTATCGACAGCGGGCCGCGTTTCTTCTCTTTATCGGATTCTCCCTGAGATGCTCTGCGCTCTTTCTCCAGTTGGGCGAGGTATTTATTTAGTGCCTCGAAGTATTGCTGGAGAAAAGCGTTTATCTCCTCCGTCCCGGCATCTTTGGTGCGCGTTACCGGCCTGTTACAGTCGTACTTTGTCCAATCGTTCGTCAATATCTCTATTCCGTATTCTGCTGCTTTCTCACGCACCTCGGTCCCGGGGAAGGGTGACAGCACATTGAATCCGTAGGATGTACCAAGCCCCTGGGCGAACTGCAGGGTCTGTTTCAGAGTTTCCGCGGTCTCACCAGGCAAGCCTACAATGAATGATGCTATAATGCCGATGCCTGCCTCCTGTGCCATCCTCACAGCATCCCGGACCTTCTCCAAGGTGATTTTCTTCTTGATAATGTCTAGAATCTCCTGATTTCCGCTCTCCACCCCGTACAGCAGCCAGGTGCATCCTGCCTGTTTCATCTTATGGAGTATTTCTGGATTCACAGTATCTACCCTGGAAAAGGCGCTCCAGTTGAATTTCAAACCTCTGGCCATTATCTCATCGCAGAGGGCATTAAGGTGCTGGTGATTGAGCGTGAGGTGGTCGTCCTCGAAATTTATCTCTGTGAAGCCGGATGCCACGGCTTGCTCTACTTCATCAACGATGAGCTTCGGATTACGGTATCTGACCCTTCTGCCGCCCATCTTGGAGCCGACGCAGAAGATGCAGTTGAAGGGGCAACCTCTGCCGGTGAGGATGCTGGCATGTACATCGAGGGCAAGATATCGCGACAGGGGGAAGAGGTGCTTCGCTGGCGGGGGAAGTTCGTCCAGGTTCTCGATCAAACGGCGCTCTCTCGTAATTTTTATGCCACTATCTCGGTAAGCAATCCCGTCTATATCGGCGAGCTTTTTGCCGCTCACGATGTCCAGCATAGTCATCTCGCCTTCGCCCTTTACCACAATGTCTATCCAGGGTGCTTCGGTGAGCGTTTCCACGGGAGCAAAGGTGACATGGGGGCCACCGATGATTGTGATAATGTCCTTATCCACAGACTTTGTGTACTTGAGTATGTCTGAAGCGACAGGGTAGTTCAGCGTCACTGACGTTACGCCGACGATATCCGGCTGATACTCTTCGATCTTGCTCTTTATCTTCTCCTTGGAGTATCTGGATACTAAAAGGTCGAGGATTTGCACTTCGTGACCGTTGTGTTCCAATACTCCGGCCAGGTATGATAGACTCATTGGCAAGATGGGGATCTCCGAAAATGGGTATGGCGGGTTTACCAGTAGTGTTCTCATATCATCCTCGAACGGAGTTATTCACCTCTATATATTATAAAGCAAATATTAGAGGTCTGTCCTTCGGTTGTCAACCTGATAGGTGATGATGGCTGAAAGCCGATGCTGTTTGCTCGACTTTGAATTTGTTCGGGGATTCGAATTCAGGGGTTGAAATTTGTTTCCGGGGCTTTTATGGCTGGTCGTGGTTCAAGTAACTAAGTAGAAGGTTGTTGAAGTAGTCTCTATTCTTGACATGAGGGGCGTGGCCATAGCCAGGGAAGATCTCAAAGCGTACGCCGGCTATCAATCGCTTGGCCTGGATAGCTTCTCTTAAGGGATAGTAGGGGTCACGGCTGCTCCATATTACGAGGGTAGGCACTTTGAGCGTGGTCAGCTTGTCCAGGCACCTCCAGTCCTTGTCCTCACCATCTTTCTTCAAGAATCTGGGGTAGGGTTGCCGCCGCCCTAGGGCCTCGCGAATGGCCCAGGCTGCGGCGCCAAGGAATGTTCCCCACCGGGCCAGCTTGGCAAATCCTACGGAATCAATGAGGACAAGCCTGCGAACTTTTTCCGGGTGTTGGAGGGCGATCTCCAGACATACCCTGCCACCGATGGAATGTCCTACGAGGGCCACTGAGTCCAAACCCAGCGTTTGGATGAAATCGAAGGTGAAGTCGACGAACTCGGACAAATAGTAGCCGGGCTTATCTCTGTCGGTCAAGCCGTAGCCCAGCATGTCGGGGGCATAGAGGCTGTAGGACTGGGAGAGGGTGGTCATAGTCTCTGTCCAGTCATTGGAATCGCTGGCCCCCCCATGTATCAAAACTACGGGTGGACCGCTGCCAGCTTTCAGGTAATGCGCCTGACGTTTGCCTATCTTGATCTCTAGATTTTCTATAACGCTATTAGCCACTATGTCGAATGATTCCTAGAAAAAATCGTAATGTCACCTGCTTTAATGATAATACAAGAAATCTCTTATGGCAAGGGCAATACCTGGAGCTTTTAGTAATGTTTTTATCCTCGAATAGTCCCCCCAGGTTAGGGGCCCTCTTTTGGTACCTGTTCGCTTTTTGAAAAGCCCGCGGGCGGGACAGTGCCGCATTTAAGGCATGACTATTTATCTACTCCGTCTAGTACTGGCTGGTGATTGTAGCAATAGTGCCCAGTTGCTACGATTGCTACCGATATGTATCTCATTGCTCGCAAAAGGTGCGAATTCTTATTCAATAATCGAATTAGTTCTCAGAAGTACGGCGGAGAAACAATAGAGTATCAGAATGGCTTCACAGGATAACATTGAGCACTTTTCTATAACGGAAGCCTGCATTGATACAAAGAGGGCAGTACAGTG
>JBBIRL010000036.1:6638-13085 GCA_037441825.1 Dehalococcoidia bacterium
ACCTGTGATGAGGTTGCTGAATTTCTCAGGGTGCACGTCAGCTCTGTGAGGCGCTGGAGTCGCTGCGGAAAGCTCAGGGCCTACAAGGTGGGAGGCCGCGGCGATTGGCGATATCGGAAACAAGACGTTTTGGCCTTCCTATATGATACGAGCTATACCGATGTGAAAGGTCAAGGCCAGAGGGAGGTGATAGGGATGCTCAAAGCCTAGGCCATGTGTTTTCTCTGGCAGCCTGCTGTGCCACGAGCAGGCGTAGTGGGTAGTGGCATCAAACTGATAAGGAGGAAATAAGGATGTTGAAAAGATTAGCAAAGACGATGCGAAGGGACGAGAGAGGCATCACCGGCCTAGAGACGGCGATCATCCTGATTGCCTTCGTGGTTGTAGCCTCCGTATTTGCGTACACAGTGTTGTCAGCAGGTATCTTCTCGTCCCAGAAGGGGCAGGAGGCAGTCTATACCGGGCTGCAAACTGCGAGGTCCACGCTGGTACTGAAGGGCGATGCGGTTGCTGAGAGTAACGGCACTGCGGTTCAATCTCTGATAATCTGCGTATCCAATGCTTTGAATGGCGAGCCCATCGACCTGACAGCGCCGACGGACAATGGTAACCACACGGCTGCCAGCGGCAGTCATAACGTGGTAGTTGTCTCCTACGCCAGCAAAGGTGTTCGCACCGATGACCTGGCCTGGACTGCGACACAACTGGGCAAGGGGAATGGTGACGCCATGCTGGATCCCGGCGAGACCTTCCAGATGACGATAGACCTGAGAGGGGCTGGCGAGACCATAGGCACCTATCACACCTTCGATATTGAGATCAAGCCGCCTGTGGGCAGCGTGCTCGTTATCGAGAGGACGACCCCTGCCGCCCTTGCCACCGATATGATACTGAACTAAGGGTCAGGCTATCAGAATCGGGTATAGACTAAGGAAACAGACAAGAAACCAAAAAGGAGGAAAGCGAGATGCTTAAAAGATTGAACAAGAACCTGCGCCGGGATGAGAGAGGCATCACTGGCCTGGAGACAGCGATCATCCTGATTGCCTTCGTGGTCGTGGCATCGGTGTTCGCCTACACAGTGTTGTCGGCAGGCATATTCTCGTCCCAGAAGGGCCAGGAGGCGGTCTATTCAGGGCTGGCAGAGACCAGGGCGACCATGGAGGTCAAGGGGAGTATGTTCGCTTATGGTAATACCAGTGGAAATGGCACTGTCACAGCGGTGTCCTTCACGCTGACCAACGCCATGAAGGGGCAGGCCGTTGACCTGACACCGCATACTGGAAATGGGACTGCTGTCACCGTGATCAGCTACACGGACAAGAACCAACATGTTTCCGAATTGCCGTGGACTGTCACGTGGATAGGCAAGAACAATGGTGACAACCTGCTGGAGCAGGATGAGCAGGCTGTGATAAGGGTAGACTTATCCGGTCTGAGCCCATTGCCCACCATTTACGACACGTTCACCATCGAGGTGAAGCCTGTGACCGGTGCATCTCTGATCCTGAATCGGACGTTGCCCGCCAGGATCGATCCTGTGATGGACCTTCACTAAAAATAGAGTGGGCGAAGATGAAAGAGGTCGCTGGCAGCGGGGCGGCGACTCCGCCCCGTCAGCGACCTCAATGGCATAAAAAACAGGGGTGGCAGCATGGAAGAACAAAAAATCAAGAACCTGGAAGAGGAATTCAAGGTACTCAAGAACCAGATCAGGGCAGTTCTGCTGGACATCAAGGAGCAGTTGGCTACCGGCGGAGCAGTCGGGCAGTCCGGTGCTCCTCCGTGGGGGAATGTCAGCGCGGCAATTCCTCAGGCAGAAAACGATATTAAAGTTGTACCTGAGCCTCCCTCTGGCGAGCCTGGATTCGCGGGAAAAGGTTCAAGTGCTGGGATTGCCGAGAAGACTGAGCCTGATTTCGACCCTGTGATGAACCGTAGCGGAGTACCAGGGGTTGCTGTGAGGAGCACGGACAGCGAGGGGCGGGTGGACCTGCTGACCGTATCTGTGCTGTCGCAATGGCTGGCCCGGGCTGCCGCGTCTGTAAGTAAGGCGCAGATATGCAAGCTGGTGGAGATATACGACATAACCGGCAATCTGCCGCCCAGGCTAAAGCAGGTTATCCTGCTGCTGGCAGACCTCTACGGCAATGGCAGCCATACTGAGGAAGATGAAAATGTACCGGCGACAGCAAGTATGCAACTGCTGATAGAGCTCGATAGCCTGCTGCGCTACCGCACGGGGGCGCTTGAGTCTGTTGTCCTGTCAATGCTTCTGGACAAGGGGCAGAAGAACAGAAGGAGCGGCTAGCTATGGATAAAGTGCTGAGCACCATACTATTGGTGGTTGCAGCAGTGGTCTGTGTTGTTCTGGTAATCAACGCTGTGTATCCGGCTATTACCAGCTCCAGCGGGGCACTGAGCAGCATTTCTGCCAGCATGAACGAACGTATAAAAAGCCAGATCAAGATCATTAACGCTACAGGTGAGTTGGACTCGAATGGGCACTGGCAGGATACAAATTCCAATGGCTACTTCGATGTGTTCGTATGGGTGAAGAATATCGGCACCGTACCTGTGGACGACGTGGGACGTTGCGATGTCTTCCTTGCCGGTAACAGTACTATCTGGACGTGGATACCCTACGTCGACTACGCTGGGAGCTCATTCCCACGGTGGAGCTATGTGCTGGGTAATAGCACCGAGTGGGGTATAGCAAATACTCTGATGATTGAAATAAGCTATAGTAGCCCTCTTACGTCGGGACAATACAATGTCAAGGTCATGATCCCTAATGGTGTGTCTGATGAATACGACTTCAGTATGTGACTCCGATGAGCAATGCAATTGTGGCACTGGTTGTTATAGCGTTGATGTTGACGGCGGCTTTGACCTGGTCACAGACCGCTTACACTTCATTTGACTCGGTCTCTCAATCTTTGAAGCAGACGGTGCAGACAACGCAGGAGGTGTCGAGGACTGATATTAAGGTGATTGATGCTCAAACGCAGGGGGCCTTTGTGGAGGTCTCGGTTCTGAATAGCGGCGAGGTACACCTCGCCCAATTTGCTAAATGGGATGTAGTGGTGCAGTACTATGATGCCAGCGGCGGCTATCACATTAACCAACTTTCATATACTGAGAACCCAAGCCCCGGAAATAATCAGTGGACTATTGTCAACATATACACAGACGCAAGTCTGGGACAAAAGGAGATTTTCGAGCCCGGAATACTGAACCCGGGCGAGGTGATGTTAATGAGGTTGAGCCTTGCTCCTCTGCCAGGGGTGGGCACTACGAACTTCGTAACCGTGTCCACCGTCAACGGAGTGGCTACTTCAGCACAATTCAAGGGTTAGGAGGATTCCAATGAGAACAGGTTCGGAGAAAGACAGTAGAATAATCTCTACAGGGAACGATGAATTGGACAAGAAGATAGGAGGTGGGATACCGCTCAGATCTCTCAGCCTTGTGGAGGGGCAGCCCGATTCGGGTAAATCGGTGCTCACGCAGCAAATGGTCTGGGGCTCGCTGAAAAAGGGATGTAGTGCTGTGGTTTTCACCACCGAGAACACTGTGAAGAGCCTGGTGACTCAGATGGAGAGCCTGAACCTGGATATCATGGATTATCTCCTCCTCTCTCGGCTGTGGATATATCCTATAGACACCAAGAAAACGAGGCGGAGCCTGAGCGCAGGTCTATTGCCCATGCTTGAAAGTTACGCCAACAAAGGCGTAGATATGGCGATAATCGATTCCATTACTTACTACGTGACCCATGCTTCCATGGAAGAAGTGCTCTCCTTCTTTGAAGAGTGTAAGAGACTTTCCGGCAAGGGGATGGGCATTATCTGTGTGGCGCACTCATATGCCTTCGATGAAAACGCCATGGTCAGGTTGGGGTCGATGTGTGACGCTCACCTGAGATTGCGCATAGAGACTATGGGGAGCAAGATGATAAAAATCCTGGAGGTGGCTAAGGTGCGGGGCGCCGACCTTAATACAGGCAATATCATATCCTTTGATGTCGAGCCCAACTGGGGTATCAGAGTGATACCCTATTCAAAAGCTAAGGCTTAGGGATTGCCATGCCCAAGATAATTCTGCCCTTTAGCAGCCAGGGCGAGGGAGGGTCTCCCCAGAACAGCATGTCTGAGGGAGACCTCTTACAGTTGTTGCCCGAGGCGTTGCAGGAGGCTTGTAAGCAGAACAAGCATCTTCTGGACTATCTGCGCCTGATCCCTGTTAGTGAGATAGGCGTGCCGGAGTTCTACACCAAGCTCACACGGGCACAGGGTGACCCAGCGCGGAAGAACCTCATTTATCGGATATCTGACAACGTTTTCGTTCATATATACTCTGAGCCCGGTGGCGGCAGGCCTATCTATATCCCCATAGAGCCAAGTCTCACTCAGGATATGAGCCAGGTGCTGCCGGAGGTGGAGAGCAGACTGGTCGATGTAGCCGGCGGAATGAGCGCAGCCGAATCAGACATTGAGAGAAAGGAAGCCATTCTGAAATTGGTAGACAGGGTGTGTGTCGTGCATCGAAATGGCTCTACTTCTTCTTCGCCCAATGCCAAGGATGGTAAGGGCAACGGTGGCAATGATAGTAAGGTTGCCAGTAAAACGAAGGTGCAGGTTACCCCTGAACAACTTGAAGCCATAAAGTACCTCATGGTCAGGGACAAGGTGGGAATGGGCACCATAGACGTGATGATCAAAGATACATATATCGAGGACATCAGTTGCAGCGGGCTGGGCACCATATTTCTGGAACACAAGATTTTCAAGGGCGTCAAATCAGCTATAACATTCGAAGAGCACGATGACCTGGACGATTTTGTGCTGCGCCTTTCCGAGCAGATAAAGAGGCCTGTAACAATGCGCAATCCCATCGTAGATGCCACCTTGCCAGATGGCTCACGTATAAACATAGTCTTTGGCAGGGAGGTCTCGCGACGCGGCAGCAACTTTTCCATCAGAAAATTCAGCGAGACTCCGCTGAGCATCATTGAACTTGTCGAGTTCGGAAGCATAAGCTACGAAATGGCAGCTTATCTTTCTGTAGTGATAGAGGATGGCATGAATTTGTTTGTCGTTGGTGAGACGGCATCAGGCAAAACTACACTGCTTAACGCTGTAACCACGTTTATCCCGCTGAGCCACAAGATAGTGAGCATCGAGGATACGCCTGAGCTTCAGGTGCCTCATGCAAACTGGATTCGAGAGGTATCCCGGGCGCCGGGGCAGGGGGAGAAGGGGGCCAGCGTAAGCATGTTCGACCTGTTAAAGGCTGCCTTGAGACAACGCCCCAACGTAATAATCATAGGTGAGATCAGAGGCGAGGAGGGGAGTATAGCCTTTGGAGCGATGCAGACAGGCCATGAAGTGATGAGCACTTTCCACGCTTCCAATGTGGAAAAACTAATACAGCGTCTCACAGGAAATCCTATCAGCATACCTAAGACCTATATAGACAACTTGAATGTTGTAGTCTGTCAGAACGCTGTGAAGCTGCCCAACGGGAAGTTAGGGCGCCGAGCCACAAGCATCAGCGAGATCGTCGGTTATGATTCAACAACTAACACCTTCTCCTATGTGGAGGTGTTTCGCTGGAATCCGGTAACGGACACCTTTGATTTTGTGGGCAGGAGAAACAGCTATCTCCTGGAGGACAAAATCGCTTTAAAGCGTGGTATCCCCCCAGACAAGAAGATGCAGATATATTCCTTGGTGGAGCGGAGGGGGAGGATTTTGGAAAAGCTACATAAAGAAAAGGGAGTGCGCGATTTCTATGAACTTCTCAAGGTTCTGGCCAGGGCGCAACAAGAAAGACTCTTCTAACAATAGAAGCAGTGGTAACAGCGACTACCTGAGTTACGACCTGTTTTACCAACTGGCGTATATGTCATCTATCGCTGCGGCAGGGATACCGCGCAGCCAGATATTTGAGTTCGCCTCTCTGCTTCCATGTAGCTCATCGCGCTATTTTGCTGAGATTCATCTTCTGACAAAGAAGATGCGGTATGACTACGCTGTGGCTTGCCGCATCGTCGGAGAGTCAGCCAAGGAAGCGGCGGTTAAAAGCCTGCTGCTGCGCCTCTCCAGCTCTCTGGGTTCAGGAGAACCGGAGTCGGACTTCCTGGCTCAGGAAGCACAGATTCAGGCAGAGGCTTTTAAGAATGAGTATGAGCGCGGTGTGGAATCGCTGAAAAAGTGGACAGAAGCATACGGCGCTCTCATTGTGTCTGCCGCCCTGATTGTTATGGTAGCTGCTATCTCCATGCTGATATACCCTGTGGCAACCTGGATCGCAGTGTCGCTGGTAGGGGTGACCATCGTTATCTCAATCCTCGGGGCCTGGGCAATATACAGGGTATCGCCCAAGGAGATCAGGGTACATCCTCAAGTCGCGAATTGCGCTGCCCACAGTCGTGCTCGACAG
>JBBIRL010000037.1:0-13075 GCA_037441825.1 Dehalococcoidia bacterium
CGCACTGCGCGTGTGCTTGACAATTTGAGCCAGAGCTATCAACAATGGGCTTGCATAGCGTCCGCCACTTTCAATACAATGCTGGGGAGGCATCATACCGGCCACCGCACTCTAATTGAGATGTTTTTTAAGAGTGTGCGAAACGACACTGTACCTCCCATCACGGGTGAAGAGGGAAAAGAAGTAGTGAGAGTGCTGGATAAGATAGCAGCTCAGACGAGCATCAGCCTGCATAGGGGTTAGCCGGCTAATCGTTTATCTGTACCTCGAAAGCAGCATTATCAATCCCACATTCTAGCGAAATCTGTAGATAATGTTGCGAAGCCAATCTCCTATATTACTCTTAAACGCTATGCTAGCTTTAATAAGCGTATATCTTACAAACACTGATTGGGTTATTCTCCTGTGTAGCCCCAGCGGCTGTGGGCCGACGGCCTTTGCTTGCCTTTCACTATCATAATGGCTGATTGCCAAGAAGAACCCCCTTTTCATCCGCTTGCCCGACCTAATCAAATCCAGCTCAAGCATAGTGTCATCCCCTATTGCGACACCGTTCTTGAATTCAAGACATCTAAACCTCAATTCCTTCATAGCAGCCACGGTGAGCATACAACATCCGCCTCCCTCAAGAATTATCCCGGGGCCCTGCCGAGTTTCATACCCACTGTAAACAACATCGTAGCCTTGAATCTCCCTCTCCATTATCCCAATGATATTTGGGTCATAGGTCATATCTGCATCGAGATTTAGCAGATACTTAGCTTTAGTTTTCGATAAAGTGTATTGGCGTATTGCTTCTCTGCCACATGCCACATTCCAAAACCGGCTCTTGGCATAGTCTGGCTTGATAGTCTCATAGCATAACACTTTGCCCTTAAGCGCCCAGTGCTTAAGGGCACCTTCCAATTCGTTTACAAAATCAGGTTCGCTGGTGGCAAAAACAAGCTCCGAAACAGGATAGCTCTGTTGAATCTCCTTTTGATTCTCCAGAAACTTATCCAGGATATATGCGCCCGCCCGATAGATGGGGACACCTACCACAACATTCACTGATTCGTTCGGGCCTTGCATGCCATCTCCAACCGTTTCGTGAACTAATTCCAAACTAAGACCTTCGCCCCTTGCTCAATGCTTTCCCGTAAACCTCGATTACTTTGTCAACCCAGGCAGGAATTGAGAATCCAGTCTCTACAAGCTCTCGATTCTTTTCGGCTATCAGCTTTCTATCCTTCTCGTCTAGCGAAAGCATCTTTATTGTTGCTTCTGCAAGCCCTACGGCATCACCGGGTTCCACCACTATTCCGCCTTTGCCATCGAGCCCCAGCTCAGGGACAATCCCTGTGGATGTCGCCACCACAGGCTTACCACACGCCATTGCCTCCACAACCACCAGCCCAAACGACTCATGAAGTGAGGGAGATATCACCAGGTCACAAGCTGAGTATAACTTTGGAAGTTCGTCTTCAGGCAGAAAGTCGATGAATACTAGATTGCCTCCAAAACCATTGTTTCTCGCTTGCTCATTAACATAGGACTTTACAGAGCCACCATCGGGAGCCGTGTTTGTATCCCGCCCCACTAACACGAACCTGACCGTGGGCGCGCTTCTGAGGATCGGAGGAATTGCCTGGCAGAGTATATGAACACCCTTTCTCGCCTCCAGCCTGCCCACGAACAAAACTAATGGTACTTCCCGAGGTATTGCGAGCCTCTCTCTAATATCGGATTCGACAAACCTGTATTTCTCCGTATCTATGGCGTGCTGCACTATATCAACCCTATCCGGGTCAATATGGAGCCTTTCCAGCACACTGGTATACATGTATCTAGAATTAGCCACAATCAGGTCCGCTCTTTTAGCGCTGAAATCCTCCAAGTAAGAGAGAAGCTTCAGACTTAACAGTTCTTTTATTCCCGAATATGTTTTAGCTCTTAGAATATCCGAGGCTGAGGTAGCAATCCTCACCACCAACGGCGTTCTTCTCTTCAAACTGTAGAGAAAGGCCTCAGCGCCCCAGTAGGCTGCTTCCACGACCTCTATATCGTGCTGTTTGATGACATCCCTCAGCTTGAGCCAGGCACGAATACTGTAGTCGATTCGTGCCACAGCGCTGTAACGCTTTGGGTTCGTGCCAACTCTATGAACAAAGACACTATTGTCTATAAAGTCTCGAGGCTTACTTGCTGCCTGGCAGATGACATGAACCTCGTGTCCCCGCCCAACCAACGCATGTGCTAGAGTATGATAAACAGTGGCTATCCCGCCCCAGGCAGAGTCGGGAGGGTATTCCCTCGAGAGGAAGGCCACTTTCATGGTTTCCCCTTGTCTCTCAAATAGGCCTCGAATGTTGAGCTGGAATATATCTTCCCAAGTCACTAAGCCCGTTTAATGTTGCCATACACAAACCCGAGACCCACAGCGAGGATGCAAGCGGTCAGCATGAGAAGCTTTTTCAGTTCAGTCAGGCGGTAAGACCGCTTCAATCTTCTGGGGATATACTTCAAGAGCAAGGCTTTGAGATAAGACCTTTCAGTGGCCACCGCATCGGCGGAGATGTTGAGCTTCCTCAACAGCGCTTTCGAGTAACCTTGATAAAAAGCCCTTTTGAGCAGCACCCTTATCTTTACTTTTTCCCGAGAGATTTTATGATAGACAACAGCCTTTGGATTATATATAACCCCTTTGCCCAACTCACGCTTCATTCTCAAGGCGAACTCCGGCTCCTCAGCCTGGATGTAGGACAAGCCATTTCTGGCAAAGCCTAAACTCTGGTTGAACAGACCTGCCTTCTGAAAAACCTCCCTTTTAAAGCTCATGTTGGGTCCAAAGGTGTTGCGCACCTCGACGACCTTTTCCTCAGCAAATCCCTGGTGAGTTACGCCAGCTAACCAATAAAGCTCCTCTGGCAGGTAAACCGGCTTAGCGCCAAGCCAGACAGGCAGGATTTTTCCCCCCACCGCAACAGCATCGTATTCACGGTAGGTGCTAAGAAGATTTCCTATCCATCCCTTTTCAGCAATCGCGTCGTCATCGATGAAAGCAATGACATCGCCCTTTGCTGCCTTAATGCCAGCATTCCTGGCGCCGCTTACTCCCACGTTCTCCTTTAGCAAGATGGCGCGAACTGCCTTATTGCCACCATAATGTGCCGATACCATTTCATGTAATTCCGCGTTACCATCGACAGCTATAATGACCTCCATCTCAGGATAGGTCTGCGCCAATAAGCTATCCACCGCCTCCACAAGGTTGGGATAGTTATCCAGGTTGTGTGTACATACGACTGCGGACACTAACATGACGATGCGAAGCTCGATGAGCGCTCAGTTGTCAGCTATCAAGCTCTGGTTCACTCTGAAGGTTCGACTTGAGTTCTAGTCCGTATCTGAGCTTTATCCTGGCGGAATCTCTTCCTGAGCAGCATTTTGCCGATTCTAAATCCATCCCTTAGAGACCTGAGCTTGGGAGGCGTTGACCTTCGTCTGTACTGAATAGGTATCTCGGTTATACTATGTCCATCCCTGGCTATCTGCGCCAGCATATCCACCTCAATCTCAAACCCCACTGCATCCAGCTCCAAATCCCTTACCACCTCCCACTTCATGCCCCAGTAGCCGGTGCAGGGGTCGCTTATCCTTGTCCCATACAGAACGTTAGTCATCAGAGCAAGTAAGCGATTCCCCACCTGATTCAGCTTGCTCATTGCCCCCCTCTTCATTCGCCCTTGCAGCCTGGAGCCCATCACGACATCGTATCCCTCTTCCAATTTCTCGAGCATCTCGGGGATATGAGTGGCAGGATAGGTGTAATCTGAATCCATTATGAATACAAAATCGCCGCTGCAACGTTTGAAGGCGGCCCTCAGTGCTCTTCCCTTTCCTCTCAGCGGCTCTACAATGACTTCGGCACCCTTTGCTCTGGCGATCTCGCCCGTTCTATCCTTGCTGCCGTTGTCGACAACTATAACCCTGTGTTTATACCCCCTCCGCCCCATTTCCTCCCCGGGGATCTCATCGATAACCTTGCCGATAGACTCCTCTTCATTCAGAGCCGGCAGGACTATACAGACCTCTTTCCCCATCGCTCTCCTTTGGAAGTGTTGACCTGCCCTATTTTAACAGCATGGGGCTGTAATAAGCAATGGCAAAGCAGCCCTCATATTCGAGACGTCATGACTCTTCTATTTTTTTGAGGCCCAGGTTGGCGACGAAGTCCAGAGCGCCTCCCACAACCGCCATAGCCAGACATAGGAGAAAAGCATAGACTTTGCTTTCGAAGATAGGCGTAAATGTGAGGTCCTTTATGACGCTGTTGAGCGGCCCGAGGAGAAGCGCTATGCCAGCCATGCCGGAGACGCTCAGGAAAAGCCCGAACCCCCTAACTACCATGAAGCCGATAGCCTTCCAGCCCGGAATGATTGACTTACTGCCCTTTTTCTCGCTCATTTTCGCCCCTCCCTGAACTATTTGCGACATTCTACCGCGATATGTATACTACTGCAAGAAACGTGAAAGAAATATGTTGCTCCTCGGGGATGATAACATCCATAGCGAGCGATGAAAATAGCATCCTCGGGCAACCATAGGGTAGGTGCTCCGTCACCTACCCGGAAATGCGGGTGCGGAATTAGGAAGATATAGTCCCGTTCGTGGTGAGCTTGTCGAACCATGAGCGGTACAGATATAATTCGTTCACCCTTCGACAGGCTCAGGGCGAACGGTAAAGACTATTTTGGTAATAATGACATCAAGGTTCTGGCATGATAATGAGGGCAATTCACCTCTCCGTCTTCATCCACAGCCTCTTGCCATCGGTGATAAGCTCGACGGTGCCCTGCTGGTCGGTACGGTATAAATGGGTTGAGCTTAGCCTGCTTACTACGTCGGGGCTGGGATGGCCGAAGGTGTTATCCGCACCTACCGAGATAACCGCCACCTGTGGTTTTACCACAGATAAGAATTCTGGGCAGCTCGAGCTGTCCGAACCATGGTGGGCTACTTTGAGTACGGTGCTGCCCAGATCAAACCTTGTATCGAGCAAGTATTGTTCTGTTTCTTCGAAGATGTCTGCGGTCAACAATATACTGATATTACCGCAAACGAGACGTGATACAACAGAATTACTGTCGATAGCGGATGTGGTGCCTTCCAGGCTGGCCTCTCCGGCATAGAGCACGTCCAATCTGATCCCCCCACCCAACTCGATATGCTGTCCGGATTGCGCCGTGATACTCTTTATCCTCTTCTCCTCGATAAGGCTTTGCCACTCTTGATAGACCGGTGAATCGTATTCTACAGTGCTTTCCAGAACCTGCTTCACCTCATACTTCTTGAGGACCTCCACCAAACCGCCAATATGGTCTTCATGAGGATGCGTGCTGATAACCAGGTCTATACTTCGCCCCCAAAACGGGAACCTCTCTCCCAGGCAGGCAGCTAATCCTCCATCGGCGGGGCCACCGTCTATGAGTATGTGCTGACCTGATGGCGTCTCAATTAAAATAGCATCCCCCTGGCCTACATCGAGGAAGAAAACATGTAAGCGGTTATCGTGGGCATTGGCGGCAGCAACCCACACCAGTGCAGCCACGATAACCAACGGGAAAATAACAAACTTCGCTGGTATCCTGCGGGTGAGCTGAGGCACCACTGCCACGCCCGCCTTTACCTTGCCTAAGATAGCACTAAACCTCGCCCAATTGTTGACTATGCAAATAGCTGCACCCAGAACAGCGTAATATCCCCAAACAAAGTAAGCGCCGATTTCCACTTCTTTCGAGGCAAAGGGTAAGTCAGAGAAGAACCCCACGACCCATATCATGTAGCTGAGAAAAAGCCAGGCGACCCAGCCTAAAACCCAGGCCAGCGGTGCGGCAAATAGCCCGATAACCGCGACTATGGCACCGGTGACCATAATGGCTGGCACCGCAGCGAGGATGAATAGATTGGCTGGCAGAGCCACCAGCGAGATTTGATGGAAATAGAAGACAATTATGGGCAGGGTAGCGAGAATAGCGCCCAACGTGACTGAAAAGCTATCTATAACAAATGTCCCCGCTGTCATCGCCTCATCGCTTATCCTAAAAACCTTCCTGCCCCACGACTGGAAATGCGGTGTCAGCAGTATCAGGCCTGACATGGACGCGAAACTAAGTTGAAAAGAAACATCGCCCAAAATGGAGGGACGAATCCCTATCATGACAGCAGCAGCGAAAAGAAGCGCAGGCAAAGCGCTACGCGGCCTGCCTATGTAATCGGCAAATAGCCACAGGCTGCCCATGATAGCAGCGCGCAGCACCGGGGCCTGCAGTCCTGTGAGTACAGCATAGCCCCAGACAGCGACGAGGGCGAGCCAGAAATAGGTGGGCCGCCTTCTGCCGAACAACCATACCGTCAAGCTGAGCACGATACCGGCGACGATACTGAGGTTGAGTCCCGAGATGGCTATGATATGCGTCGTCCCTGTCCGGAAGAAAGAGACATTCAGGTCGTCGGGTATACTGCTGCGCTTGCCCAGCAGGATAGCCTGAGCCAGGGCACTCTGGGGCTGCGGCAGAGCGCTATCCAGGGCCTGAGACATGCGATTCCTCAGCCCATAGAGCCACTCCAGCGGCTTGAATCCTTGCCCTGTAGCGAGTAGCCCTATCTGCTCCGGATAGTTCATGAGTGAGTGTATGCCCTTACGGGCAAGGTATTCTCGCCAGTCGAAATCTCCCAGTTGTGGCGGTGTCTTCAGCTTGCCCTCGACCTGCAGCAGGTCTCCGTATTTGTACGAAGAGGGCTGAGGGACATAGACGAGTACTGCTCCCGAAGTCTCCTGCCAAATATCACCTGATTTCATCTCCCTGGCTTCGAGGAGCAGCGCGAGCGAAGCTCCTGATGTTTCGGGATCGGCAGCAACCAGCCCTTTTATTGTTACTGTGCCCTTATCGTTGTAATACCGGAGGGTATCTTGATCGGCATTGGGCAGGGTTGACTGAATACGAAGGATGCCGCCGAGCAAGGAAACGAGGCACAGGCATAATAGCAAAGCATGGCTGCGGCGTAAGGGGAAGGCAAGAAGTGCCGCCAGCGCAATAGCTGAGATAGCTACCCACAAGGAGCCGACCCATGCTCCCAGGCAGATACCTGCGATCCAGCACAGACTCAAAAGGATTAACTTCATCCCTCGTATCTCAAAGGGAATACCAAACGGGGCTAGCGGACAGCGATTTTATCTTTTACCTTATCGAAGACGGAGGCACCGATACCATCCACTTGTTTCAAGTCATTGATACACTGGAAATAGCCGTTGGCCATGCGGTAATCAACTATCCTCTGGGCCAGGGTTTCCCCAATGCCCGGCAGTGATTCGAGCAGCCAGGCCTCGGCGGTGTTGATGTTTATCTTCTGGGGAACATCGCCGAGTTTGAAAATATGGATTTGCTCACCATCTCGTAAAGTGGCAGCGAGATTCACCGAACCCCGGTCAGCATCGATAGTGAATCCGCCGGCAGCATCAACAGCTTCGGCGACATGGGCACCGGTCAGCAGCGTATAGTCACCGGGGTTAACCACTTCGCCCTCGACATAAACATAAATCTCAGGGGACGGGGGAAGGATGGCTATCTCTTCAGAATGAGGCAAGGAGGTCTGGCGATAGAGAAATACCGCACCGCCCGCGAGGATAAGCACGCTTAAAAGCAATATTATAGGCGTGCGATACCTCTCCAGAAGGCTCATTGTTTATCCTGATCCTGCAAGATGCTTTTTAACAAAACAACCTCATTTTAAATATGTAAGATAATATTTTACGATATTCTACAGCGATAACTATCCTAGTGCAAGATGACGAAAGCGCTATACGGGAAACGATGCCCTTACATTTGGGGGCACTCTTTTTCGGGGGGCAAAGAAAATTGCAAAAATCCTGAAACAGGCTATCGGGGCCTCTTTTTATGATTTCTCAACTATCTTTTGCAGCGGCTTGATCATCTCCGCCTTCGTTCTTCTGACGTACTCTTTTCTAAACGCAGGTAGCTTCTCCAGCAGCATAAATATCCCAACTATGAGCCTCGTCTTATAGTCCTTCTGAGGGAAGTCCAACATACCGTGTTTCTGATAGAACCGGTAGTCAGCCACGAAAGAAGGCCGAAGCCGTCCCCATATCTCGTCTCTGAAAAGCTTCCTCCCACCCACACTAAGGAAAGTGTGCGGCTTCATATAACCTTCGTGGGCAAACCTGATGAGACGCTCAGCGAGACTCTGCAACAAGGCATCTATCTCAGCCGAACTTTCATACTCATCAGTTACGAAATCAACCAGATTGGCTCCCTCGCCCTCAGTATAAGCCTCCAGTATCTGCCTGAGGTTCGGTATCTGGCCCAACGGTCCTGAGATGATAAACCCGAGCTGCTTCCCCATGAATTTTGGGGAATGCCCGTAAAAGAAACTTCTGTCGAAAAACAGCTTCCACCTCGAAGATAGATACCGGTCTTTGATCGTCCCTGCGAAAACAAGCACATCGGCAGGCCTTACCTTCGTATTGAAAAACTCTACGTAACCATCCTTATCCTGATAGGCGCAAGTATTATCATAGCCGCACTGAATACAGCCCAGGCATCCTCCCTTGATATCCACATCGTTCAGATTTACCACCTCAACATCACCGGAGAGAGAACCTTTGAATCTCTCGACCATCCTGCCTAGATTCGTATGACTATCATTGGAATCAGTTAAAACTAAGACCTTCTTGCCCCCGATATCTATCTTCTTCCCGACATTGCCCGGAGCATAGTCGAACTTCCTTGAGACTAAGGGCCTGAAATTCTTTGAAATGGGTGCATTGCTTTCAACAGCTCCGAAAAAGTGCTCAGCGAACCTGACCAGCTTATATTGTTCCTTTGCTTTCACCAGGTCATACATATCGGCAGAAAATGCCCCCACAAATCTCATATCGAGGTCATCGCAAACAGCATTTATGTAATTATGCGCGGTATGGTCGAAGAAATGAATCGAGGTAGATAGAGATACGGTGTATTTGTTCCTGAAAGCCGCTTCGGCTCCCCTCTCCCAGATAAGTTCAATGAATCTCTTGTAATTGGAATGCACCAGCAGAAAATAGAGGGGAAAGGCCCACAAAATACCGTCAGCAGACTTTACCGCCTCCATAATTTCTTGAAACGCTTTATCTTCTTTCTCGATCTTTCTAATCTCCTGAGAAATGTTGAATATCTTCAGTTCGTGCTGGGGGAACTTCTTCCGGATGAAGAGGACATACTGTAGCGTAACGCTCATATTGCCTTTAGGGCTGCCGTTAAAAACAACAATCTTCATGGCAACGACCTCCTCTTATGGACCGGCATGAAATCTCAACGTTGAGTATTCAGCCTTATTTCATCCAGGACGAGATAAATCACGACAATGAGAGCAACACCTGCCATCGTGAGAAGCGAACTCGGGGCAAGATGCCACGTATATTTACCGGCCCATTCAACTATCGCCAGCAGAATCATAAGCGCTGCGTACATCAGACCGATAGACTCTATGAAAACCCGCCCTTTGTGCTTCAGGAAACTCATCTCTCACTCCTCCCTCTTAATAACTGTGTTAGCTCAGCCTTGTGTTGATAGGGGCTTCCTTCGTGTACGCATTCTGCGCAGCTCAAATACGACAGGATTCTCCGAATCGGGACAGGCAACAACGGCCTTGCCCGCGTTATCCTCCCAGGGAAAAGAGCCGCCGAATTGCAGCACCGTGGCAAAAGGAAAAATCGTATAGAATGCCCAGGAGCACATGCCATCAGGAGTATAATCCCCGATAACGAACTCGTCTCCAACCTTGTGCCCCAACGCACAGGTCCCCTTCCGACTCACCACCCTTGCTACAACTTTGTATTGTTTCGCCATCCTGTTCCTCCTGCTACTTCCTCCCAGCGACGCTGAGATATTCGCTGTAGCGAACCAGATGGGCAAGCACAGTAGCTGCCTTCTCCGGGGTTGGGTAAGGGTCAAGATAGCTTTGTTTCAACTTCCTGAAGACTTTACCCCGCCTCTTGGCACCCCAGACCATCGTGGTGAAGAAAATAGGCTTTTTGTGCTTCTTCATAAGTTTGATGGTCTTCTCCAGATTGACCATCTCTGCTTCTCCACACCTGGCACGCCACAATTTGGGTGACAGGAGAACACTGCTTTATTAAAGCTCAAATAAGAGAACTGGGAAGCAGATACAGTGCCACTTGAGCTAGTGTATATAATACCATAAAAGGGTCCCCACGAAGCTCTTTACCGAGATAAAAATAAGTTCAGGCGGAGATTCTACTTAATCTCCGCCTGAACCGAGGTGATAAGGCTTGGAAATACCAAGCCGCTCCTATTGATTATCCGAGGTAAGAGCCAGGCCAGGGCTAGATGGCTGAGATGAGCGGGCTTTTCTTTTTTGCTGGCTGGTAATACCTGCCTTGCCCTTTTTCTTACCTCTGATATTACCATATCACTTTATCGTCAAAGTTGTCCTCGGCCTAATTACTCATTTTTCACTAAGTAAAAATACCTGATTTAAGAGGAATCGCACGTGTTCTTTCTTCGTCTTTTAGCCACGCCAAGACTCCAAGTGGACTTTACCATCACCAGCATGGTAGAATACACTGGATTGGCGATTTTATAAAAGCTGAAGGGAATTCACTGCAATGGCTGATAAGGCTCTTCCCGACGTAAAGACCTTTGTAGAGAACGTAAACAAGAAGGACAAAAAGCACAACGGCAAGAAGGTCCAGTATGCCTGGCTCAAAAGAAAGAGGAGGATGAAGGGATAAAGAACCCCCTTCACCTCTTCATATCAGCAGACACAGAGAAGGGATGGCCTTCTCTGTCAAAGTCAGGCAGATAGCTCTCCGCCGCTCCTATCTCCTGCACCCACCCGTTCTCTAAGCCCACCTCATCCAGTAACCTGAGGACCTCCTCATACTCTGCCTCGGAAATCGTCCTCGAAAGCAAATGTCTGCGTTTGGCTTTGTGTGACGGGTAGTATTGAGACATTATGCTGACCGTGACTGTGGGGGAGACCTCTCGTGCCAGCCAGGGGAGCGATCCCTCGCTGCCCGCTATGCTGTTGGGTAATATCAGATGGCGCACAATCAATCCTCGCTGCGCCACGCCGGATTCATCCGCCACCAGTTCTCCCACCTGCCTGTACATCTCTTTGATGGCAGCGCGGGCATGCGCCACATAATCTTGTGCCCGCGAGAATTTCTTCGCCCACCTGTCCGAGGCATACCTCAAATCAGGCAGATACACGCTGATTATACCGTCAAGCTCCTTCAAAGAGGCAACAGAATCGTAGCCGCTGGAGTTATAGACCAGGGGCACCCTGAGCCCAAAAGGCACTGCCTCCAGAACCGCCCGCACCAACTGGGGCACGAAGTGAGAGGGCGAGACGAAGTTGATATTATGACAGCCTAATTCATCTTGAAGATAGAGCATCTCTTGAGCAAGCTTAAGAAAGTCCATCTCCTTGGACCTCTGCCTCTTCCAGTCCTGGCTTATCTGGTAGTTCTGGCAATAGACGCACCTCATGTTGCAGTTGCCGAAAAATATCGTGCCTGACCCTTTGGTTCCAGATATAGCAGGTTCCTCACCATAATGGGCGCAGACCGCTGAGACTATAGGGAGATAGGAAGAGTGGCAAAAACCGCGTTTGTTTTCCAAGCGGTTGACGCGGCATTCCCTGGGGCAGATATCGCAGGAGGCTAACCGCGCCTCAAGTCTCTCAGCGCGGCGTTTCAACTCGCCGGAGCGGTATAGAGCGATATACCCTGGTTCCACAAATACTATATTAGACCAAAGCCCTGTCTAATGTCACTCCTGCAAAAGCGAGAATCCAGCATGAGCATTGCAATGCTCACCACGAAGAATGAAAATAGTAGCGCAGGGCTAAGTACTGAGATTCTTCCCCTTCACTCCGCTCAGGGTCAGAATGACACAATCTCTATGCATTCTATTTTCAAAGCAATGGGTATTATACGTAGGGGTGTTCAATTGAACGCCCCTGCAAAGAACCTACGATTCAGGTATCTAAAAAGCTTAAAGCTCTTTGTCTACCCTTAATTTGCCGATGTCCTGCTTGTTGCCGCTGAACGCCTTCTTAACATGTCGAGGAAAGCCTCGATGCGCGTCTTTACATGGGCATTTAGCGTGAAGTCCGCATTTCCCTCCAGTGTCAGAATGGGCAAATGGATGGCATGGCGGAAGATTATGTCGCCTATGCCGCGGTGGCAGAATGCCTGAACGTAATGGATGACGCCGCCGATGCGCCGCCGGTGCAGTTGGGTGACGATATCCTTAACACGGCCTCGTATGGAGTAGGGATAGGTATAGTTGCAGTACTGCTCAGCAAGCGAACTGCCGGGGTTCGGCATAGCGAACTGGCACTGTGTCTCGTTGAACACCACCCTGGCGCCATTTTGCTCAATGTAGGGATAGAGCCCGCCACCAAAGACCGGAGGCACGCCGATATAGGCAATGCGAAGCAGGTCAGTGGAATAAGGTTCCCTGATTTTGGCCTCTGCCAGCAACTCACCCAGGCGGTGCTCGTATTCCACATGGTCTCCATTGAAATCAGAGGTTGACACCAGCCAGTAGTGGTTCTCCAGGCCGCTAACCAACCCGTCTTTCCAGGTGAGCTCATCGAGTTTCAAAGCAAGCTGTCTGGCCCTCTCCAGTTCCTTCCTCACCTTCTCCGCTTTGGCTATGGTCGTGCCCAGCGTCTGCGCCAGGTTCTCCAGTGCCTTCTGCACCAAGCCAATATCAGGCTTCTCCGGATAAGCGAAGGGCAGAACATCAATACCCTTGAGCCTGAGCACCTCCATAAGCATAATGGTATTGGAGCAATCGCCGGTAGTTACGCAGAGCACGTTCTTGATGTCGTGCTCCATGCATACGCCATAGATACCCTTGATCCAGGTGCAGCAGTTCTGGGGGAAGCCAGCCCTCTCGGCTATATTGACTAGCTTCTCCCGCTCCGTGCTGCCGATGAACAGGTTGTTAAGGTCGACAGGCTGATAGCCCGCCGCCATCAAGATTTCTATGGGAACTGTGGT
>JBBIRL010000038.1:0-13070 GCA_037441825.1 Dehalococcoidia bacterium
TCGCCGCTACTGACAGATGGAAGATAGTGAGGGGAAGTCCCGACTCCCCAGCGTTTCCGTATCTTGCAACGGAACCCGCACCACGATATGGTTTTGGGGATAATGATAGAACATTAGTTCTTATGTTGTCAAGAGGAAAATGGCGCGGGGGGCGTAGGACAGAAGACAGAAGACCGAAGACAGAAGACCGAAGACAGAAGACCGAAGACGGGAGAAGAGAAACCACAGAGGGCGCGGAGGGCGCAGAGAAAAGAGCAATATAGGAAATGTAGGGGCACAATGCGTTGTGCCCATCAAATTTCCCTCTCCTGGAGGGAGGGATTAAAGGGAGGGGGATAATGTACCATCGGGTAGCTTGGAGCATCCGCTCCAAGCCACCCCTAGGGCGTTCATGGTTCGACAGGCTCACCACGAACTGATTGGCCCCCTCATACTCTTTTCTCTCCCGCCAGGGGAGAGAGGATTAGGGCGAGGCAACCTCGCCCCTATTTTGACCGCGATGGTAAAATAGTACGTAACTAACCGGACCTGAGGAGGCTTCGATGATAATAGATGCTCACGCCCACCTCGACCTCCACGAGATAACGGGTGAGGACTACATCCGCCTGATGGATGTATCGGGAATCAATAAGGTGGTGCTGCTGGCAAGCCTCAACGGCATGGTCCCACGGACCCCGGACTGGCAAATCGGGATCATGAGGTTTATGCTCACCACACCGCTTCAGCCCTATGGCAAGAGGGTGTATGAGTCCCTTATCAAGGGGGACACCGTTAAGGGCGGAAACAAAATCATACAGATAGTCCAGAACCCGGACAATGACAGCGTAAGTCAGGTGGTCTCGAAATATCCCGAGCGCTTTCTGGCTTTTGTGGTGATAAACCCCAAGCTGAAAAACGCCAGGGAGGTTTTCGAGAAAGGCATTGAACAACAGCGGATGGTCGGCGTCAAGTGCCATGCGTGGTGGCACCAGATCGACATCCCTTCCCAGTTGCTCCCGCTTGCCCGGCGATGCGAGGAAAAGGGATTACCAATGCTAATCCACCTGGGAGGCGGGCGGCAAACGGGCAATTTTGAAGTGCTCCTGGATAATTGCCCGCGTTTAAAGCTAATTCTGGCCCACACCGCTATTCCGCATTTCCAGAGCGCCTGGAAAACGATCAAAGAGAACAAGAACTGCTTCGTGGACATCTCCGGAAGCTATCTAAATGCCTCCCTGGTCCGCAAAGCTGTGAAAGCCCTGGGACCGGATAAGGTAATCTTCGGATCCGACGGCCCTGTGTCCCTGAGACTTAAGGCAGGCGGCCATAGTTACGAGCCCATCTTGCGCTGGACACGCCAACTCAGCATTTCCGATTCCGATAAGGAAAAAATCTTCTCTAAGAATCTGGAGCGTCTGCTTCCGTGATTCCGTCGATCTCAAGGTTCCACAGAGTCTCCGGCACATCGACCAGCAGGAAGAGCTCAGATAACAACAGGGCTCCACGGCTGTAATACGTTCCGCACCTTTACCCTTTTGACCGCGATGGTAAAATAGGTGAATTCCCCCCCTCACTCTTATCTCTCCCGCCAGGGGAGAGAAGTTTAGGGCGAGGCAACCTCGCCCCTACGGCTTTGACCGCAATGGTACAATATATGTCACACGACGGAGGGAGCGCGAAATCCCCCTGTATCCCCCTTTACAAAAGGGGGAGAAGATATTGAGCCCGGTTGGAGCAGATGCTCCAACCCACCCGATGAAGCCATTTGAAAGGAAATCGTCAGATGATGGTCAAGAAGTTAAAGGATATCGTGGGACAGCGCTGGGTAATAACGGATAAGGAGCGCATGCTAGACTATTTGACCGATGAAACCGCAGAGTCAGTAAAGCCCAAACCGGCGAGAAAGCTCGCCCTGGTGAAACCGGCCAACTCTAAAGAGGTGAGCGGCATTCTGAAACTGGCCGACCGCGAGAAAATACCGGTTTTCCCCAGAGGCGGAGGCACAGGCCTGTGCGGCGGCGCTATCCCCACAAAGAACGGCATAATCCTGTCGCTGGAGAGGCTGAAGGGTATCGAAATAGACAAGGATAACCTGATGGCAATCGCAGAGGCCGGTGTGACGCTCAGGGAGCTGACAGAAAAAGTGGAGGAGGAGGGACTGTTCTTCCCGCCGCATCCCGGCGATGAGAGTGCTCAGGTGGGCGGCCTGGTAGCCTGCAACGCCGGCGGGTCGCGCGCAGTGAAATACGGCGTGATGAGAGCCTACGTGAAAGGTATTGATGCTGTATTGCCTGCAGGCGAAGTGCTTAAGCTGGGCGGAGAGTTGCTCAAAGATAACACAGGATACGACTTAATGCACCTGATAATAGGCAGCGAGGGCACGCTGGCTGTGATAACCAGGGTGGTTCTGCGATTATTCCCCCGGGTCGCTGCCAGCGCTACCATGATTGTCCCCTATGATAACCGAAACGACGCAATCAACACTGTGCCCAAAGTGCTGCAAAGCGGGATTATACCGCTGGCTGCCGAGTACATGGACCGTTTGGTGGTCGAGATTTCGGCTGCGAGCCTGAGCATGGAGTGGCCCTGCAAGGCCGGGACAGGGTATTTAATGTTTATAGTAGAAGGACGCAGCGATGAAGAGGTGCACTTGCAATTGGAGCGAATTTCTGAGATATGCCAGAGCTACCACTGTCTTGAGCCTGTAATAGGGGAAACCAAGAAAGAGCAGGAGAAGGTGCTCAAGATTAGAAGCAACATCTATTCAGCGGCGAAGCGCGGCCTGGTGGCGGATGCCCTGGATGTGGCTGTGCCCCCGGCCAGCATGGGGAAACTCATGGATGCCATAGACAGGGTTGCCCATGAGTTCGGCACAGTCATTCCCATGGTGGGACACGTAGGAGACGGGAACCTGCATCCCACACTGATTAAAAGCCTGGCAGACGGGGGCTTGCAGAACCTTAAGAAGGCGAAGAGGGAGATATACAAAGAAGCCCTTAAATTAGGCGGTACGATGACAGCGGAGCACGGGGTAGGCAAAATCAGAATCCCGGATGTGGATATCTTCCTGGACAAAAAGACTATGGAGTTGATGGCAGGCATCAAGAAAGTCTTCGACCCCAACGGCATATTGAACCCCGGATGCGTCCTGAAGTGCAACAAGTAGGTTGAGGCCAGATGCCGATTAGTGCAGCACGCTGAATCAACGCAGAAACCGGTTTATGTTTCCACCTTCTTCCTTGTCTCCCTCCAGAGGCAGGGTAAAGAAGAAGGTGGAGCCCTTCCCAGGTTCCGACTCCACCCATATCCGGCCGCCATGGGCTTCTACCAGCCTCCGGCAAACCAGGAGCCCCAGGCCGATACCTTTGACCCCCTCGACACTTCTGTTTTCCAGACGCTGAAAAGCAGCAAAGAGTCTAGCCTGGTCTTCGGGGGATATGCCTATACCCTGGTCGCTGACGCCGATAACCAGTTGCTCTGAGTCTATTCTGGCGGAAATCCGTATATAGCCGCCGTCGGGAGAATACTTAATCGCGTTCTCCAACAGATTATGCAGGATACGTTCCAATCTGATTACATCGGCACGAACCGGGGGAAGCTCTTTGGGCAAGCCGAGGACAAACCGATGTATGGAAGAGTGCCGCTTTACCCTTCGGACGGCATTCCTGATAATGACCTTGACATCGACAGGCTCAAAGCTGAGGAAGAGGCGCTCAGCCTGAGCTCGCGAAAGTTCAAGAAGGTTGCCCAATATATGAGCCAGCGTCCCTGCTTCCCAGGCGGCATCTTCGAGCAGTTGACGCTCCTCTTTTGGAGATAGATATAACTTCTCGGTAAGAACAGTATTTAAAGCGCCTGTAATCACGGTCAGCGGACTGCGCATTTCATGGGAGACAAGTCCGATGAATTCGTCCTTTAGCTGCTCCACCTTCTTACGCTCGGTGATGTCGTGGAATATCTCCAGCATCGACATGCTGCCATCAAGATTTGTAATCGGCGTGCCAACGATGTCATACGTCTTCCGGTTCTTAGGGAAAGAGCATTCCCAGCGAACTGTCTTGCCTGCTATAACCTCCCCGTTCCTGCACCAGGGACACGGCTCTTCCTTATCGTGGAAATACCGGTAGCACTTCCTACCTTCAAGCGGCCCGAAGTCATTCTCCAGCTCTGAATTGATATACTCTACGGTATATTGGTCATTGACGATGAATACGCCGTCTTTCATCGCCTCCAGAATAGCGAAGAGGTTATCTCTTTCAAGCTGTAAAGTTTCCTCGGCCTCCTTCAGCTCGGTAACGTCCTGGACAGTTCCGAATCCGCCCAGCAAGACACCTTTCTTATCGAACTCCAGCTCAGCCTTCTCGCGGACCCACTTTATCTCGCCACCCACAACGATGCGGTGTTCTATGTCGTAGGGCTCGCCGTGAAGAGCTGCTGTCCACTTTCCGTCAACATACGCTCGATCCTCCGAGTGCACAGCAGAGAGAAATGTCTGGTAAGTCATAGGCGTTCCCTCAGGGATGCCGAACATCCGGTGGGTCTCGTCGGACCACAAGAGTTCGTTGCGCCGGACATCCAGCCGCCAACTGCCGATAAAAGCTACGGCCTGAGCACGGTTCAAGTCTTGCTGGCTCTCCCTCAGCGCCTCCTCAGCCTGCTTGCGCTCGGTGATGTCCTCAATGCACATGAGCACCTGCTTTTTCGAGGTAGGAAGGAGGACTGTGGATAAGAGAAAGGTCACTTCTTCCTGCTTCCCCCTATGAGAAAAGGGAAGGTGCCATTCCACCTGATAATGGCTGTTATCACTCTCGAGGGTGTCAAGCACAGTGAGACGCGTTTTACAGGTCTGACAGGAGGGACCGAACCCGCAGCCTTTGGGGTCGTCCAGAGAATGAAGGCAGCGGAGCGCCTCGCCGCCGCGCAACCCCAACATTTCTTCGGCACGGCGGCCGGCAAATTTTGCCGCCGCAGCATTAGCTTGAAGAACACGCCGATCTGAGTCTACAACCAGCATTAGTATAGGCACACTCGAAAGAATTGTGGAAAGTTCCCTCTCGCTTTCCCGCAGTGCCTCCTCTGTCCGCCTATAGGCGGCGCTTTCGATAAACTCCCACTTGCCTCGTTTCTTGAGGACAGCGAACTGATGGTTATGGACTACATCTATGACCTCGGAGGCCCCACATTTGTCCAGCCAGTAAGTACACAAAGCCATCATCTTATACTGGCCGATAACATTGTTTATCTCGGCTTCATACTCTGTGAAATCTTTCCAGCCGTTTCTCTCCAGCCAGGCGGTATTGCCGGTTACCCTCATACCTGCATAGCCCCTGGCCAAGGCCTGGCTGAGCTTATCAACCCAGCCATTGAGCACTCTCTGCAGGTCGAAAACGCCGTCTTTGAGATACCACTTTGTGTGAGGCAGTATCTCTATTTGGCCCCTGGCTAGATATCGAGCAAAATCGGGCATGGCTTTGGCTATTGCTGCTTCGGCTTCCTCTTCATTTAGAGGTTCCGCGGTGACCCACATGCAGAATTCATTGCTCTCCAGGCCAGCCTTGAAATAAGGGACCAGAATATCAAGCAAATCCTGCTTGGTCTGGTAGAACTGACAGAAGTGAGTTCCCCAGGGTACATCACCTATAATATCGATTCCTGTTTTCACGAGTGCTGATTCCATAGCTTTCACGCTTCGCTTAATCCGTTCCGGCTTCAATGCGAATGTACTTACCGCCGGCTGGCAAGAATGATAAAGGAGCAAGCCGACAATTGCAACAGACGACAAAACAAAGCCAGTCCTTCACCAAGTGAAGGACTGGCTTTACACGATTCCCTCGCTCATCAGACATCCCGACCACTGCCCAGCCAGATTATTGTCGCCTTGCTTAAACCAGAACCCGGACCATTACTCCGGGATATCCACCTTTGAATCAGCAGAATCATCCTTGCCTTCCGCTTCGGCTTCCGTATCGGATTCCTTTTCAGCCTCAGGTTCTGCCACAGCCTCTGCCACCGGCAATGCCGGGCGTTTCTTGGCAGCCAGGGAGAACTCGCTACGGGCTGGGATGAGTTTGCCGATGATGACATTCTCCTTGAGCCCTGTCAGCCTATCGGTGCTCCCCATAATTGCAGCCTCGGTGAGCACTCTGGTTGTCTCCTGGAAGGAGGCTTTTGCCAGGAAGCTGTCGGTGCTCAGCGCTGTTCTGGTGATGCCCAGGAGCACAGGCTTGGCAGTTGCCGGCTCGCCCCCTTCAGCCAGCACCTTGGCATTGATATCCTCATAGAACAGGCCATCCACCAGGTCGCCGGGCAGGAACTCTGTATCGCCGGGGGAATCGACCCTGACCTTGCGCAACATCTGGCGAACTATGATCTCGATATGCTTGTCGTTAATGCTTACGCCCTGGGACCGATAGACCTTTTGCACCTCGTCCACCAGGTACTGCTGCACGGCCTCGCGTCCCCTTATATGCAAAATATCCTGTGGGTGAATCAGCCCCTCGGTAAGCTTGTCGCCTGCCTTCACCCTGGCCCCGTTCTCCACTAAAATCGGGGTCATCGGGGACACCAGGTACTCACGGCTCTCCTTTTCCTCGTACAGAAGGGATATTTGCTTTTTCCCCACCTCAACCTTGCCCCCTACTCGAGCGATAAGCGGCGGCGCAACAGCAGCTTCCTTTGCTTCCTTTTTCCCCTTTCCTTCTTCAGCAGCGGCTGGCCTTGCCAGCACAGTGGCAGCGTCAACCCACTGCTCGTTCTCTACCATCACCTCATAGCCTTTAGGTATATTATAGTCATCGCGGTAGACCTCGGAACTGGTGACCTTTATCTTCCTTCCCTCTTCGGTGCGGTTTATCTCAACTACACCTTCGATCTCCGAGATGATGGCCTGGCTCTTGGGCGACCTGGCCTCGAACAGCTCCTCAACTCGTGGCAAGCCACTGGTGATGTCCAGTCCGGCCACACCGCCGGTGTGGAAGGTACGCATGGTTAGCTGAGTTCCCGGCTCTCCTATGCTCTGGGCAGCGATAATGCCCACAGCTTCTCCCATGGAAACAAGCCGTCCTCGAGCCAGGCTTCTGCCATAGCACATCTGGCAGATACCGCGCCTTGCCTGGCAGCTCAGCGGAGACCTGACCTGAACCCTCTTAATCCCGGCCTTGGTAATCTCTTTCGCTCTGTCTTCGTTGATCTCCTCGTTGCGGTTGACAATGATCTCGCCGGTCTTGGGATGAGCTACTGGGGCAGCAGCCATACGGCCCACAATGCGCTCAGCAATCGGCACCAGAAGCCCCTTCTCAGTCGGCTCGGAGACCCAGACGCCGGCTATCGCCCCACAGTCCTCCTCGCTGACAATGACCTCCTGGGCTACATCAATGAGTCTCCTGGTGAGGTAGCCGCTATCGGATGTCCTCAGCGCGGTGTCAGCCAGACCTTTGCGAGCACCGTGGGTAGATATGAAGTACTCCAATACCGCAAGCCCCTCTCGGAAGCTCGACTTAATGGGCAGGTCTATAATCCTGCCCGAGGGGTCGGTCATCAAACCTCGCATCCCTGCCATCTGCCTGATCTGGGAGATATTACCTTTAGCACCCGAAGAAGCCATCATAAAGATTGCCCCATATTTATCCATAGAGCGCTCAAGGGCAGCCTGGATTTCCTCGGTCGCCTGTGTCCATATAGTCACTGCGCTATTGTAGCGCTCATCTTCTGTGATCAAGCCTCGCTGAAATTGCTTATCTATCTCAGCAATCCTACTATCAGCCCGCTCCAGGATCTTCGCTTTATCCTTGGGGACTTTGATGTCATTAACGGCGATGGTCATGCCCGATTTGGTAGCGTAGTGGAAGCCGAGGCTCTTGATATTATCTACCATAGTGGCAGTGCTCTCATTGCCCAAGAGCCGATGACACTCAGCAACTATCCCTTTCAGCACCTTCTTGTCCATGAGCTGATTACGAAAGCCAAGCTCTTTAGGTAAAACCTCGTTGAAAATGAGGCGACCAACGCTGGTCTTGATTCTCTTCGTGACATCGTTGGGATCCCTGACCTCGATCTCAGCACTGGTATCAACTATGCCCATTTCATAGGCAAGCTTAGCCTCATCAAAGCTGCTGAATACCATCCCCTCGCCCTTCATCCCTGGCTTCAGCATAGTCAGATAGTAGCAGCCAAGAACGATATCCAGAGTTGGTGCCACCACAGGCTCTCCAGAGCTAGGCAGCAGCATATTGTAGACACTGAGCATCACCTTGTTCGCCTCTTCGACTGCTGCCTTCGATAGAGGCACATGGACGGCCATCTGATCGCCATCGAAGTCGGCGTTAAAAGCCACGCAGACTAACGGATGTACCTGGATGGCGCTGCCGCCGATGAGCACAGGCTGGAATGCTTGAATGCCTAACCTGTGAAGCGTTGGTGCACGATTGAGAAGGACCGGGCGGTCTTTTACAACTTCTTCCAGGATGTCCCAGACCTCGGGCTTGCCCCGTTCCACGATCCGTTTGGCGCTCCTGATATTAAGGGCCAGACCCCTGCCGACCAGACGCCGCATGATAAACGGCTTGAACAGCTCGAGGGCCATTCTTCTGGGCAGGCCACATTGATGTAGCTTTAGCTCTGGGCCAGATACGATAACAGACCTGCCGCTGTAGTCTACGCGTTTACCCAGAAGGTTCTGCCTGAACCTGCCCTGCTTGCCCCGGAGCATGTCCGAAAGTGACTTCAGTTTATGGTTGTTCCCGGTGACTACCGCCCTTCCCCGCCGTCCATTGTCGATCAAGGAGTCGACTGCTTCTTGAAGCATGCGCTTCTCATTACGAGTGATGATCTCGGGAGCGCCGATCTCCAGCAACCGGCGCAGGCGGTTATTGCGGTTGATAACCCTGCGGTAGAGGTCATTCAAATCGCTGGTGGCAAATCTGCCACCGTCGAGCTGAACCATGGGACGCAGCTCCGGCGGCAAAACCGGAAGCACGGTGAGAACCATCCACTCCGGCTTGTTGCCACTCTTGCGGAAGGCCTCTACAACCCTTAGCATTTTGATGGCTTTCTTGCTGCGCTGCCCTGACGTAGAAGCTGCCTCTCGATAAAGGTCCTGGCGCATCTGTTCCAGATCGAGAGTGCTCAGTATCTCGAGTACGGCTTCCGCCCCCATACCTGCACTGAAAACATCGCCCCATCTTTGCCTCAGCTCGCGACACCTGCTTGCGCTGAGCAGGGTTAACGGCACGAGGCTCTCAAGCTCGTCAATCTTTTCCCTGAGTTCGCTGTCGAGTTTCCTTTTTCCCTCGACATTCTGCTGCTGCAGTTGTTTTATCTCCTGCTGCGCTTTTTCATCACCGGGCTCTGCCGCTATCTGTGATTTCAAGCTCTCGATCTTATCCGCTGATGTTTTCTCTCTCTCGGCGAACTGCTTGGCCATATCATCGCGAAGCTGCTTCAAGGCCTGACTTCTCTTCTCCTCATCTACATTGGTGACGATGAATTTGGCAAAGTAGATTACCTGCTCCAGATTGCGAGGCGAGATATTAAGAAGCAGTCCCATATGGCTGGGGGTGCCTTTTACAAACCAGATATGGCTAACAGGGGCAGCCAGATTGATGTGCCCCATGCGCTCCCTTCTCACCTTGGAGCGGGCTACCTCGACGCCGCATTTATCGCAGACAATACCTTTGTAACGTATCTTCTTGTACTTGCCGCAATAGCACTCGAAGTCCTTGGTCGGGCCAAATATCTTCTCGCAGAAAAGGCCGTCCTTCTCGGGCTTCAAAGTACGATAGTTGAGAGTCTCGGGCTTGGTCACCTCTCCATAGGACCAACCCTTAATTTGCTCCGGTGACGCCAGAGAGATTCGAACAGTAGTGAAGTCATTGACCTCGAGCATTACTCACGCTCCTCAAAACCGGCCAGATTTATCCCCAGCCTTGGTGCTTCTGCCGCAGATTCCATCAAGTACGTTACCCTCTCCTCATCCTCATTAAGCACCTCTATCGCCAAGCCCAGGCTTTGCAACTCTTTAACCAGAACCTTGAACGATTCCGGTACCCCTGCCTCCAGTATATCCTCACCATTGACGATAGCCTCATAGGTTTTGACTCTGCCCACTACATCGTCAGACTTGACAGTGAGCATTTCCTGAAGATTATGGGCCGCGCCATAAGCCTCCAGCGCCCATACCTCCATCTCCCCGAAGCGCTGCCCACCGAACTGTGCCTTGCCACCCAGAGGCTGCTGTGTTATCAAAGAATAAGGGCCTGTAGACCTGGCGTGTATCTTATCCTCGACCAGGTGTATCAACTTCATCATATATATGTTGCCTACGGTCACCGGCTGGTCTAACGGCTCGCCACTGCGCCCATCGTAGATAACCGTCTTGCCAAAGATGGGAGCTGACAGCCCCTTCTCCTGACCAAGCTTCTCCACCATCTTATCGAGGCGCTCGGCGCTCAGCGAGGAGGAATCCTCCCCGACTTCTTCCAGCCACAGCCGAAGACAGGCTTGCCTGGCCTCACCCTTGAATTTATCGCTGAATATCTTTTCGCCATCGTAACCATGGTCGTTAAGCCAGGATTTGACCTCCGCTATCTTAATGCTGCCCCCATCGCTCTCCCAGTCGACTGCTCCTGCCTTGCGCGCTATCCATGCCCGTGCCAACGCATCCTCAAGAGAATCATCGTCAGCGCCGTCGAAGACCGGGGACAGTGCCTTAAAGCCAAGGGTGCTTGCTGCCCATCCCAGGTGCGTCTCCATAAGCTGACCGATATTCATTCGTGAGGGAACACCCAGCGGACTGAGTATAATCTCAACCGGACGGCCATCAGGCAAGAAGGGCATATCCTCTTGCGGCAGGATGCGGGCCACCACCCCTTTGTTGCCGTGCCGCCCCGCCATCTTATCCCCTTCGCAAATCTTTCGCATTTGAGCTACGAAAACTCGCACCATCTGGTTGACCCCGGGGGGGAGGTCATGGTTATCATCACGGTTAAGAACCCTTACATCTATGACTTTGCCATATTCGCCGTGAGGCACCCTGAGAGATGTGTCCTTAACCTCGCGGGCTTTCTCACCGAATATAGCCCGCAGGAGCTTCTCTTCAGCGGTGAGCCCTCTTTCTCCTTTGGGGGTTATCTTCCCCACCAGAATGTCACCTGACCCAACCTCGGCACCGATACGAATAATGCCATGCTCATCAAGGTTGCGCAGACTTTCCTCGCCGATATTGGGTATATCTCTGGTTATCTCCTCGGGACCCAGTTTGGTATCCCTGGCCTCCACCTCATATCTTTCGATGTGAATTGAGCTGAATTTATCAGCTTTAAGCAAGCTCTCGGAAATCACAATGGCATCCTCAAAGTTGTATCCTTCCCAGCTTAAGAAGGCACAGAGGACGTTCTGCCCCAGCGCCAACTCCCCACCCTCCGTAGATGAGCCATCTGCCAGGACTTGACCATGCTTGACCCGATCCCCCTTACTCACCAATGGCCTCTGGTTTATGCAAGTTCCCTGATTGGAGCGGGCGAACTTGCTCAGTGAGAAAGAGTGCTCTTCTCCCTCATCGTCCTTGAGCGCAATCCCATTGGCCGAGACCGATATTACCTCGCCATCGCTGGGGGAAAAGAGCACCTGGCCGCTGTCACGAGCCGCCTCTCTCTCCATCCCCGTGGCGATCAACGGAGCCTGGGGCTGAATCAGCGGTACAGCCTGACGCTGCATATTGGAGCCCATGAGAGCCCGGTTAGCGTCATCGTGCTCCAGGAAGGGTATCAGCGAGGTGGTTACACTGACGATTTGCCTCGGCGATACGTCCATGTAGTCGACCTTGTCCGGCGTTTCCATCAAGAACTTCTCACCATACCTGACCTCGATTTTCTCTGCGGCAAACTGATTTTTCTCATCGAGGCTGGTGTTGGCCTGAGCTATTATGTATTTCTCCTCCTCGTCGGCGGAGAGATATTTGACCTCCTCCGAGACGAAAGGTTTGATCTTAATATTATTACGTGAAGACAGCCTGGCAAGCCTGTGGGCTATCTCCTGGGTAATCACAGTCCCTCCCTTAACCACAACTTCCTTCTTAGAAGTGGTTACATCATCAGCGACGGCCTTGCCCAGGAGTTCGGGCGATGTGTTTTTCAGTTCTTTGATTACCTTTCGGTAGGGGGTCTCTATGAAACCATACTCATTGACCCGGGCATAGGTAGCCAGAGAGCCAATAAGGCCGATGTTGGGACCTTCAGGGGTTTCAATAGGACATATCCTGCCATAGTGGGAATGGTGGACGTCGCGGACATCGAATCCAGCCCTCTCTCGAGAGAGACCTCCGGGGCCTAACGCCGAGAGCCGGCGCTTATGGGTCAGCTCGGCCAGAGGGTTGGTTTGGTCCATGAACTGGGAGAGCTGTGAACTGCCGAAGAACTCCCTGATGGCAGCCACCACAGGGCGGCTGTTGACCAGAGTGCTGGGGGTGGCCGACTCCGGAGGAAGCAGGCTCATCCGCTCCCGGACTACCCGCTCCATACGCAGCAGGCCGATACGAATCTGGTTCTGTAAAAGCTCCCCGACTGCCCGCACCCGGCGGTTGCCCAGATGGTCTATGTCATCAGGGGTATCCTCGCCGTTGTTAACCTTTATTATGCGCTTTACAATCTCTACCAGGTCTTCTTTAGCTAAAACCCTCTGAGTAGGCGGGAGATCAAGGCCGAGCCTCTTGTTGAGCTTATAGCGGCCCACCTTGCCCAGGTCATAGCGCCGCGAGTTGAAGAAGAGGGAATTCACCAATCCGCGAGCGTTGTCGATTGTAGGAGGATCCCCTGGCCTTAGCCGCTTGTAGAAGTCTATTAACGCCTCATCCTCGGTTTTAATCGCCGGCTCACGTTCCAGGGTTGCCTGGATATAGCTGCGGTCGGGATTATTATCCACATCGGCGAACAGCTTGAGCAAAGCATCGTTGGTGCCATAGGGATGCTCCGGGTCGCTGATGGCACGGATCAGTGTAGTAATCGGTATCTTCCGCTTTCTGTCGACCTTCACGGAGATAAGTCCATGGCTGCTGGTATCGAACTCCAGCCAGGCCCCGCGACTAGGAATCAGTTTAC
>JBBIRL010000039.1:0-12746 GCA_037441825.1 Dehalococcoidia bacterium
TTAAAGTTGGCCACGAAGAAGGCGTATTCTCCTGTGCCCGCTATCTTGGCGAACGTGCTGACCATAGCAGCCTCGTTGCCGTTGCCTATGTAGTACTTCTCCCCGTTGGCTACATATCTCCCTTCGCTCCTTGGCGTGAGGGTCATCTCGGTGGAGTATACATCGGCTCCATGGTCGCGCTCCGACAGACCGAACGCAAATATTCCTCCTTCCTTGAGTGCCTTTGCCGCCTTCTTCTTGATCTCCTCGTTCCTGCTCATCCAGATCGGGCCCAGGCCCAAAATCGTGACCTGCCAGGTATACCAGTAGGCGAGCCCGTAAAAGGCAATGATCTCGTTGAACTCGCAGTTGCGGTAGGTATCCCAGCGCGCGTCCGGGTCGTCGCTGTACTTTGAGGGGGTCAACAGAGTGGCAAAAATCTTGTTCTCTTTAATGAAGTCAAGGTACTCCCGGTACCAGATTCTTTTGTGATCGTCATCCTTGATGCTCCTCAGTCCCTTGTTTTCAAAAAACTCTATGGTTTTCAGCATTATATCCCGTGACCTGTCATCCGAATATTTGCGCTCGTGTTTCTTCGGATTCAATAGAATCATGATAACGCCTCCTTGTTTAGCAAAAACTGGTTGACTGCCCCCTGATTATTGTAGCACTTCTAGGGTTTGAGTTATCGTCGTAGAAGCAAAATCCTAGCTACTGTTCCACAATCAAGTGGTTCCGGATCTCTTCTGTAGGTCCAGGACTGTATCCGCGCTTGGGTGGTTTTTAATAAGTGCATTGTGACCTTCTCCCGGTATTAGTATCACCGGCTATTAGAGCCTAGCCGCTACTTCAGCATACTCCATGGGAGGGTCATCCACAGCCCCCCACCCTTGTGGGATGATAACATCCCACAAGAAGCAGGTATTTTCAAAGTAACGACATTCCGAGAATGTAGTTGCCTGATTTATCAGGCACGGGGGACCAATGAATTGGGCAACTACAGTTGGTGATGGGTCAATAATGAGGTGGAGCACAGTTACCGTTCATGGTTCGACGGGCTCACCACGAACGGGGGCGCTAATCCCCTCACTTTTATCTCTCCCTCCAGGGGAGAGAGGATTGGGGCGAGGAGATTGCTTCGCTACGCTCGCAATGACATGCGGGGGACGAGTTTGACATCCGCCGCGTTGTGTGGTTAACTGGAACTATCCGCCTACGGCGGACGTTCTCGCGGTTTTTTGCTATGAACATCGGCGCATTGAGGGTCAGGCTGCGCATCCCGGAGAACCATTCCCTGAAGGGCAAGAGAATGGTGGTCAAGTCGGTCACCTCCCGGGTGAAGAATAAGTTCAACGTCTCTATTGCCGAGATCGAGGACCAGGACATGTGGCAGGTGGCGACCCTGGGCATTACCTGCGTCAGCAACGACAGCCGCCATGTCAACGAGACCTTATCTCATGTGATGAACTTCATTGAGGCCAACAGGGGCGATGCTGAGGTGCTGGACTACGAAATCGAGCTGCTGCACGCCCTCTAGCATTCCGGGGAAGCGATGAAAATCTCAACCTTTCTTCCCCGCCTTAAGAAGCTCCCCGCCTACAGAGACCAGATTGTCCATATCGAGCATATAGCGCCCCGCGAGGCGTCTTACGGCGAGCTGGACAAACCCCTGCACCCGCAGCTTCAGGCCTCCCTGGAAGCAAACGGCCTGTTCCCGCTCTACAGCCACCAGGCTAAGGCGGTCAACCTCGTCCGCTCAGGTAAAAACGTGGTGGTGGTCACGCCCACCGCCAGCGGCAAGACGCTCTGCTATAACATACCTGTACTCGACACCATCCTGACTCAGAAGGGATGCCGCGCCCTCTATCTTTTCCCCACCAAGGCGCTGGCCCAGGACCAACTGCGCAGTCTCAGGGAACTGACCATTTCACAGAAGATTAAGCTGAGCTATGACACCTTCGACGGCGATACCCCTCAAAACGAACGCGGCGCTATCAAGAGGTCGGCGGAGATTGTGCTCTCCAACCCCGATATGGTGCACCTCGGCATCCTGCCCAACCACAGCGCTTGGAAGGAATTCTTCTCGCGTCTGAGGTATGTCGTGATAGACGAGGCGCATGTCTATCGCGGCGTCTTCGGCTCCCATGTGGCCGACGTGGTGCGCCGACTCAAACGCATCTGCGCCTACTACGGCTCCAGCCCGCAGTTCATTCTCTGCACCGCTACCATCGCCAACCCTCAAGAGCATGTGGAGAGCCTGACCGGCCTGCCTTTCGAGGTGGTCGCCGGGGACGGCTCGCCTCACGGAGGCAAGGAGTTTGTCTTCTGGAACCCGCCTCTCATCGACGAGGCGAAGTCAGCGCGGCGCAGCGCCAACAGCGAGGCCACACTTTTGTTGACCGAGCTGATGCGAAAGGGCATCCGCAGCCTCGCCTTCACACGCAGCCGCCGCCTCACCGAGCTTATCTATATGTATGTGCGCGACCAGCTTAAGAAGGATGCGCCAACGCTCGCGGATAAGGTCAAGCCCTACCGCGCCGGGTATATGCCCGAGGACAGGCGGCAGATAGAGCGCGAATTGTTCGACGGGAAGCTTCTGGCTGCGGTGGCGACCACGGCGCTGGAGCTGGGGGTGGACATCGGCGATTTGGATGCTACCGTGCTCACCGGCTACCCGGGCAGCATCGCCAGCACCTGGCAGCAGGCGGGGAGGAGCGGGCGGGGCAAAGAGGACTCGCTGAGCATCCTCATCGGGCTGGACAATCCGCTCGACCAGTATCTCATGCGCTATCCCGAGTTCTTCTTCGGCAAGAGCCACGAGAACGCCCTGATCAACCCCGATAACTTGCATATCCTCAAGCCGCATGTGCTCTGCGCTGCCTGGGAGATGCCCCTGGCTGATGGTGAGTCTAGGCTGTTCGGGGACAATTTCAGCCAGGCCGTGAACGAGCTGGAAAGGCAGGGATTGCTGCGCAAGCGCAGAGGGCGCTGGTATCCCACTCCCAGCGTGGTCTATCCCGCCGAGGAGATAAATATCCGCTCCACCTCGTCACATAACTATAACCTGGTGGATGCTGCCAGCGGCGTCCTTCTGGAGACAATAGAGGAGGCCAACGCCTTCTTCCAGGTGCATCCCGGCGCTATCTATCTCCATCAGGGCGAGTCCTATCTCGTCGTTAAGCTGGACTTGCTGTCGCGCACCGCCCATGCCGTGCCCACAAATGAGCCCTACTATACCCAGACCAAAGATTTGACCGAGATCAGCATCGTCAGGACTAAGCTCAGGAAGACTGCCGGCGGCATAGGAGTGTATCTGGGAGACGTAGGGGTCACCACTACCGTGGTCGGCTTCAAAAAGAAGCGCATCTTCACCGAAGAGGTGCTGGGCGAGGAGCCGCTGGATTTGCCGCCGCATACTTTCCCTACGGTATCGCTGTGGTTCGACCTGCCGCCGCAGGTCGAGGGTAAGCTGGCGAAGGAGGGACTGGACTTCGCCGGAGGCCTGCACGCCACCGAGCATGCCGCTATAGCCTTGCTGCCCCTGTTTGCGCTCTGCGACCGCAACGACATCGGAGGCGTCTCCATGCCGTTGCATCCGGATACCGGCCAGCCCCAGATATTCATCCATGATGCCTATCCCGGAGGCATCGGCATTGCCGAGAAAGGGTTTGATATCATTATGGACCTCTGGGAGGCGACCCTGAAGGCGATAACCGAGTGTCCCTGCCAGGACGGCTGCCCTGCCTGCATCCAGTCGCCCAAGTGTGGCAACAACAACGAGCCCCTGGACAAGAAAGCGGCGAAGGTGATATTAGAGGAGCTATTGGGAAAATCCTAAATTCCAAACCCGAAATCCGAAAGGCAAAAAGGGCAGGCGATGGCGCCTAATCCCTCTAGCTCCCTTTAGAAAAGGGGGCTTGGGCATAGCATGCTGTGCCCCTACGTGATGAATCGAGATGTCTGCAAAATATTATATAGGCACCAGCGGCTGGCATTACGAACACTGGCGGGGCAGGTTCTACCCCGTAGAACTCCCCAAGTCGAAGTGGCTGGAGTTCTATGCCCGTTCCTTCAGCACGGTAGAGCTCAACAACAGCTTCTATCAGTTGCCCTCGGAGAAGGCATTCGCCAACTGGCGCGACTCCTCGCCGCAGGGCTTCGTCTATGCCGTGAAGGTGAGCCGCTTCATCACCCATATCAAGAAGTTGAGAAACACTGAAGAGGCACTGGCGAAGTTTTTAGAGAGAGCGAAGCTGCTCGGCGAGAAGCTGGGACCGTTATTATACCAGCTTCCACCTAATATGCACCGCAACGACGTGGTACTTGAGGCATTTCTTTCGATGCTGCCCCGTGACTTGAGCCACGTCTTCGAGTTCCGCCACGAGTCCTGGCTGGACAAAGGGGTGTTCGACCTGCTGCGCCGCTACAACGTCGGTTTTTGCATCTACGACATGCCTGACTTCACCACGCCACTCGAGGCCACCGCCGATTTTGTCTATATCCGCTTCCACGGCAGCGCCTGGCTCTATGGCGGCTCCTACTCCGATGAGGAGCTTAGCGAGTGGGCGAAGAACATCGCCGGTTTAGCGTGGAATACTAAAGCAGTTTATATCTATTTCAACAACGATGCCGAGGCCTTCGCAGTGCAGAACGCCCTAGCGCTAGCGCAAAAATTAAAGGAAATTTCGAGATGAACAGATACAATTCTTCTTGTGGCAATCCTAGTCGTAAGGAAAGCAGGAGAAGAAATTAAGAAAGGTTAAGTGAGAGACGTACGTATTGACAAATTATTTCAAACCATTATAATTATCGCCTAAGATAATTGTTGACGGTGTGTACAGAAGCCGAAACAGTATAAAGGGTGAGAACGTTATGGGGTTAATGAACGAATATATTGAGCGTAGATTAGGCGTTGTCGATCTTGAATCAGAGTTAATGAAGCTGATTTCAGACTATAATAAACTTAGAGATACTTTTACCATTCTATATATTGCGGCTGTAAGTAAACCTATACCAGATGTTCCTCTAAATCAGGATGATTACTATGTGATTCATGATTTGCTTAGAGGGGTTAAGTCTGATAAGGTCGACTTCTATATTGAGACTCCGGGAGGCAGTGGTGAAACTGCTGAAGAAATTGTCAGATGTCTAAGGGGCAAATTTAACCAAGTTTCGTTTGTGGTTTCGGGTGAAGCAAAGAGTGCAGGTACAATAATGGTGCTTTCGGGTGATGAGATACTTATGACTGAGACAGGAAGTTTGAGCCCGATTGATGCTCAGGTGAAAATTGGAAGGTCTGTTATATCTGCATTCGACTACATGGAATGGACTAATGAAAAGAGGCAGGAAGCTGAGAAGAATGGCAGGTTAAATCCATTCGACGCAACGATGGTAGCCCAGATTAGTCCTGGCGAACTGACTGGTGTATATCATGCCTTAAAATACGCTGAAGAGCTAGTTGTTGACTGGTTGGTCAAGTATAAATTCAAGAGTTGGCAAGTTACAGAAACACGAAAGATAACTGTTACAGAGGAGATGAAAGCGAAGCGGGCAGCGGAGATAGCGAAGGAACTGTTAAATCATGCTAAATGGAGAACTCACGGACGATCTATTAAAACGAAAGATTTAGATTCTATCGGTCTGAAAATTAAGAAGGTTGACGAAGACCCTAAATTGGCTGACATTGTATACAGAATTCAAACTGTATGTCGCCTCATATTTGCTTCTTCTAACATGTATAAGATTATTGCCACGGAGAAAGGCAAGGTGGTTAAGAACGCAGTTCCTGTTTCAGCAGCGCCAAGAATTCCAGCCCAAGCTGCAGAGGTAGTTGAGTTTGAAACTAAGTGTCCTAAGTGTGGGAAAGTTCACAAATTGTATGCAAAATTTGTCGACGACCCTAAAATTGATGATGACTTTCAGAAGAAAGGTAATGTTGCATATCCAAAGGATAATAAGTTAAAATGTGATTGTGGGTTCGAAATGGACTTGGGTGGCATTAGGAACGAGATAGAAGTCAAAATAGGTAAGAAACTGATTGTCTAATCAAGGGGGTGGGGTGTGGCAAAAACATCTTCAAAACTAAAAGACGAAGAGAAACTTCTCCTTTCTTTTCTGAAGAGAACAAGAGATGGCAAGTATGCTCAAATTGACAAAAGTTCGATTCCCTATTCAAGAATTATCGAAGAGAGGGAGACTGTAGAATCTCTTGAGGAAGAGTTCTACTATAGTATCAGCTAATGGGACAATTTTGATTTTCCTTGTTCTATTTGCTCCTGTGAATTTCCACAATTCCTCTGGCTTATTGTAACTCAATGTTCCGTAGTAGTTGAGATGCTAACAACGATGCCGAGGCCTTCGCGGTACAGAATGCTTTGACGCTGTCGCAAAAGCTGAAGGGAAAGTAATAATGGCAGGGCTGAAGCGGATGCTGGGGGAAATCTAACGGTAATTTGTAATCCCCCTAACCCCCTTTAGAAAAGGGGGAATTATTGTAGGGTCAGTTCGCGAAATGCCTCTTACGCTGGAGTGGATGTTGAAGCAGGGCAGGTGGATTCTAAAATAAATGGTAAGGCGGGTTTCCCAACCCGCCCGCAAACAGATTTCAGGATAAGCAGGACTATCCCTTTAAAAGACGTTAAGCAGCCACTCTCCCAGGGCTTTCTTGCCCACGACCTCCTGTTTGCGATACCAGCTTTGTACAATATCGACGACTCCCTTCGGCGTGTCGCAGACCCGCAGCAGGTGAAGGTCCTCAGGAGATATGTATCCCTTAGCCAGAGTGTGGCTTTGCAGCCAGTCCAGGAATCCCTTCCAGTAAGCGCTGCTGAATAGTATCACCGGGAAGGGCCTTATTTTGTGGGTTTGCATCAGGGTCAGGACTTCCGTCAGCTCGTCCATCGTCCCCAGTCCGCCGGGCATGATGACAAAAGCTAAAGCGTATTTGACCAGCATCACCTTGCGCACGAAGAAGTGGTGGAAGGTTAGGGCCATAGTAGTATATTCATTGCAGACCTGCTCCTCGGGCAGCTCGATATTCAGGCCAATCGATTTAGCCCCTGCATCAAGAGCACCTTTGTTAGCCGCTTCCATAATGCCGGGGCCGCCTCCGGTTATGATGTTGAAACCCAGCTTGCCCAGGCGGCGAGCGATTTCCTCAGTCTTGGCATAAAGCTCGTCGCCCGGCCTTACCCTGGCCGAGCCGTATATGGTTACCGCTGGTTCCGCACTCGTAAGGGTGTCGAAACCCTCCACCAGCTCCCCGATGATGCGGAACATGCGCCAGGACTCTTCTTTGGCTAGTTCGTTTATCTCATATCCCTGTTCCATATCGCCCTCCCTGTATGCAGATAATACCACATCGGCAGACCAAATCGCCATAATTGTCTAGGGGGCGACCCGCCGTGGCGGGTCGCCCCTGCATCCCCTCATTGCTTCGTTGTGTTCGCAGATTCGTAGGTGGAGTGAATTATTATCAAGTTACGTTATCTTGACTGGCAAGCTGGCGTCGTCTAGGATTACAGATGGTACTTTAGTATCAGTACTATGGTTTTGTCTACCCAGTACCATAGAGCCAGGACAACGATGAAAGCAACTATCAGCCACCTCGATATCATCGAAGATACCCTGTGGGAGGGCGAAGCTCTCAGCGCCACCCGTGAGGGCAAAAAGGGTGAGCTGGTTATCCGGGGAAGCAAGGGTAACAGTAATGCCTTAACTGCACTTGTAACCAGCATGGCAGGCAGGCACCAGGTAACAGTCGAGATCGAGGGCAATGAAACGGGTTGTCTGGTGTGGCGGGGTCAGGTAGGCAGGGCAGAGTTTCATACGTTCGGCACCGACCAGTTGGAATGCAGCCTGGTCATGCTATTAGATGATTGGTACAGTGTTGTCCACCGTTATACCAAGTTCTCCTCTTCTTAGCAGCGTGTTTTAAACTCCCTCCAGCCGCGCCGCAACTTTAGCCAGCTCCCAGGTATAATCATATAAATGCAGGCCTTTGCTTAACGCTATAATCTCCCCGTCTTCCACACCTATCTCGCTGGCCACATATTCCTTGAGAAGCTGTATCCCCGCCAGGTTCGAGGGTAACCCTGCCCACAGGTCCCATGACCTGAAGTACGCTATGAAGTGCAATTTCCCGTTCATGACCCTGGTGTCTATGCCCCTCAAGCAGGGCGGGTCGGAAAGCTTGATGGACTCCCTGCTGCCCACTGCCATGAAGCCCTGATTCGTGTTATAGCCTCCCTCTTTGTATATCCTGATAAGCTCCGGTATCTGGTCTGCCAAGTCTTCCCCGTAGGTATACTGCTCGTTGTCGGCCTTGAGGGAGGTCACCAGGTACTGGAGATAGTTCTCCACATACTCCATGGATGAGGGAGGGGGCACGCCCTGTGGTACGTCCGGGACAAGGGGCCGTCTATCTGGGTGTCTCACCTGGACGACGATGAAATCCAACTCTTTCCTGCGGTGCCCGACATTGCTGCCTCTGTCGATGGTATACTCACGTCCCTGCGTAAGCGTCTTGCGCAGGCACAGGAACCAGGCCTCCGGCAGGTCTCTGGCTTCCACAGTTGAGATTTGCATTACAGGCCCCCTTTGCTGACAATAGCTAGCTGCTCGGGAAATGGGTAGCCTGGAGCATCTGCTCCAGGCATGGTTGGAGCGGATGCTCCAACCTACCCTTATATCTGAGGGTACAGTATTTTTTCGACCTCTTTCAGCCTGTCCCAACCCGTGAGTTCATAGGGGAACAACGGTACCTCGACTACAGGTATGTCGGCATACCTTTCGTGGATAATATTCAGGTACTTCTTTTGCTGCGCGGCTTTTGTTTTGAGAAACTCCGAGTCATCCACCTTTATCACGTTATTGATTATCAACTGCTCTACCTGGAGGCCATATCTGCACAACTGCACGAAAACGCTTTCGAGTTGCTCCACCGCGAGAGCCTCGGGTATGGTAACCATCACGAACTTCACTCTTTTTCTCAGGAAGGCCATTTCATCCGCGGACAGCTTCTGCCACCGCCTTATGATATCCAGTATCGGTTCTCTGCTGATGTTGCTGACTTTCAGCCTGGCATAGACCCGTGGAGCCAGCTTCAGGTGCTCCACCAGCATGGCCGGCGTCTGGAATAAGGTGAGCGTCTGTCCCAGCGGCGCTGTATCCCAGATGACATTGTTCCAATCACCCGTCAGGCTCAGTTCCCTGATATAGTCAACCATGAACTCATCGCTGAGTCCCGGCAGTATGGACGTGGTGAATTCGACGAATTGCGGATAGTCGATGGCTACGAAGGTGGAAAAGACGTCGTATACCTCTTTACCGAATTTTATGTCCCACATATCCTCGACCTCATCTACGCCGAGCTCGTTGATGTACAAAGAGTCCTTAACCTGCTGAGGTTTCTCAAATACCGGCCTGGCGAAGATATGTGATAGCGAAGGGGTGGCATCAGTTGAGATAGCCAGGGTTTTTTGTCCCGATGAGGCAAAGTGGAGTGCAGTTGCCGCAGCGCATGTCGTCTTGCCCACACCGCCCTTCCCTGAGAACATGGTGACGCTCGCCTTTGAAGAATCGGGCTTTTTCCTGGCATCAGGCATTACAATCTCCTTACGCAACCTGGCTATATTCTACACTATAACATCGTCGGCAGAAAGGCGGACCATCAACTTCTTATGCAGGCCGGGAAGGTGATTTTTGCAGGGGCGAACTTTAGAGCCTCTTACCGCGTGTCCTGGGCAGCACTACTCTCCAGACGATGAGGCCGAGCAGGACTACGCCGGAGGCAATCATACAGTAAATAGCCATCCATTCTACCCCTGAGACGAAGGAGCCGGCGACATTGCGAATTACCTCGTTGCCCTTCTCAGCCATTACGGCTGCCACACCCTGGTACTCCGAGGGGTGGAAAAGCTCCTGCGCCAGCCTCGGCTCTGCGGCGTGGGAGTAGGTCACCGCTACGGCGATATAGACAGCCAGGGATGTAACGAACAGCACCGCCAGCCCCCAGACCAGCCTGCTTATCCAGTTGCGGCCGCATAAGAAGGCAATGAGGATGAGAGCTAAGAAGAGTAACAGCCAGACAGCCCAGGCCCAGGTTGTGGCGGTGTCTATGCGGTGCCGCGCTGTGTTAAAAGAGGTGAGGTCGCTGCTTGTTTTCGCGATTTTATCCGTCAGGTCGGTCTCGGTTATGGTGTAACCGTTCTGTATCCTGTTGCGTGCATCGTTAAGCGACTGCTGCTCGTCGCTGCTGAGCTTGTCCACCAAATCGGTGTCGCTGAAGGTCCAGCCGCTGGAGACCCAATTGCGGGCTTTGTCTATGAAGTCGGCATTGTCCGTTCCCAGCGATTGCCTCAGGTCGGCCTCCGTGTAAACCCACTGGTCCGGGATGTAGGCTATGACTCCCTGCTGTACTGAGTTAGCTACGTTAACGCCGAGCGCTGTTTTGAAGTCCTGATACGATACGCCGGAAGGGCGGCAGGAAGGGACGCTCCCCGGCGGTAGAGTCTGCACAATCTGGAGGAACTGCGCCATGCTGCACACAGGCAGGCTGTTGAACTGCGCCTCCAGCTTCTGGTTTGCCAGCGTCGTGAGGACATCGAGCGCTGCCGCTTTTCTGTCCGCCAGGTTGACCGTTATCTGTATGGTGTTCGTTTCGCCCTTTATGTAAGCAGCGATGGCGTTAATGAGGTCTCCGAGCCTTGCTTCTACCCACGACTGGGGCAGCGCCTGCTTGATGGCGGAAACGACCTCCGCCTGGCTCAGGGTGACCCCGTAGCCAAGGTTTACGGAGGTGCCGATGTTCTCCAGGACAATGGGCGTTATTATCTCGTCCAGCAGGTAATTGTAGGTCTGATTCCCGCTGAGCAGTGGGAGTGCGGCTGCCGCCGTAGGGTCGATGCGGTCCCGGAGTGGGATGGTGATGGTGAAATGGTTCGAATCGCCGGTGGCGTAAGGCGTCACCGAGTCTATAGCCGCCACAGCTTGCGAGGACACCCAATCTTCGGGGGCTGCTGCTCTGAGGAAATTCTCCACCTGGTCTTTGCTCAACGTTAGTGAATAAGGCACCCGGTTCAGGTTCTCCAGCATTTTGTCAGCGGCGTACGAGATTGCATCGTCGTAGAGTTTGCTGAATGTATCGCCCTGCAGCATGTCGGTTTTGATTACCTGGAAGGCTGTGCCCACCCTGTCTTTGAGCGCTACAGTGTAAGTGAAGCGGTCAGTTTTGCCTGTAACATAGGGGACTATGGCATTGCTTGCTGCTTCGACCTGAGCCTGGAGCCACTCAGGCGGCGCTATCTTTTTAGCGGAGGAGACTATGTCATTTTTAATATTAGTTATGTCGAAAGGTGTCGCAGATGATTGGTCTGCTTGTACCTCGTCCAGCGCTGCGGGCAGAGCCTTGTCGTAGACAAAGTTGTACATATCGGCCTGCCGCAGTTGGTTGTTATAGAACCCGGGGTTGGCAAACGAGCTGTTTACCTGTGTGACGAGAAGCACCGCGATAAACAGTATGACGAAGATGATGATGAGCGGAATGGCTGCTATCCGTCTAAGCCAAATCATAGCGGTTCACAATTTTGTTTGTGCTAAGCTGCCCCAACATTAGCACACCCGCTATCTGTTATGCAATAGCCAATTCGATAAGGATTGTTAAAGGGGAAAGTAGGGGCGTTCAGCTGAACGCCCTAAAGATTTTCACCGATGCTGGTGGATAGATGGGGACTCTGTAGGGGCAATTCATGAATTGCCCCTACGAGATATAGTCCGCGTCACTGTACAGGATACAGCCAGGCATTTATCACGTCTAATGCTGTCCACATATCGAGGCCGATATCCGGGTTGGGCGGGTAGAGCCAGCGGTTCACGCAGTCGAGGGCGTACCACATAGTGGGAGCATTGGGAATAAGGCCGTGCGTACCCTGGAAGTTGCAGGTAACAGCGAACTCCGGGCCCAGACCTGCTATGTTTATAGTTTGAGTCCTGTCCCTGAACCCAGCTTTGTGGGCGACCAGAGTGTGGCTGCCGGTTGCATTGCCCATTATCTGGAACTGACCGTTTTGGTCGCTCACTACCGGACCCATACCGTCGAGCGTGATGGTAACCCCGGGCAGGATGCTGCCATCTACCTCTCTCGTTATGCCAGTTATGGGAGTACCTGAAGCTACTTGAACTATAGAATCGCCCATGATATTTTCAGTGCTCAGGCCTCCGCCACTTATGTGGTAGCCGAGCTGTCCGCTGAACGTATAGTTACCCGTCGTGGTGTTGCCCGGAACAGTGACCTGGTAGAGGGCGGTGAAGTTCTGTCCGATGCTGTAGGATGCCGCCCAGGCGTACTGAATCTGGCTGCCTACTACGTTCAAGCTAGTCGCGGTGGGTATGCACGCAGTTACGTTGCCCTGCACGGTCCATCCAGCCGGGGCTGTGTCGCTTATTCCAATCGCATTGAAGTTATCGGCGGGTGCTGTGAAGTTCACCGTGACATTGAAGGTCTGACCCGGCGACACTGGAGCGACCGGTAAATGTCTGACTGTGGGCACAGGAGGCACAGCAGTGGTGAAGGTTGTGTCATTGCCGTAGCTGGTGCCGTTGCCGACTGCTTTGGCCCTGAAATGGTATATCGTGTCGGGGTTCAGACCGGTGATATTGCCGCTGAAAGCTCCGGGAACAGTCATCGCCTGTGCCGGAGTCTCATTTCCATAGGAGGTGGTATTTCCCCACTGGAAAGATACTGACACGCTGGTAGCAGTTCCCATGGC
>JBBIRL010000040.1:0-7669 GCA_037441825.1 Dehalococcoidia bacterium
TCAACCTGGCCCGCTTTGAAGTCCAGCCTGAAGCTATAGCTTTGGTGCCGGAGCGGGTGGCCAGAGAGCATCGTATTTTACCGGTCTCAGTAGAGGGTGATACGCTTACCGTAGCTACAGATGATCCGCACGACTTCCGGGCTGTTAATACACTAGCTTCTTTGACACGAAAACGGATTGTAACGGTTATTCCCGTAGGCATGAAGCTGGAAAAGGCTATAGATGGCAACTACAAGCTGACTTCGCAGATTGAGCAGCAGATAAGCCAGATAGCCAATTTGAAGGTAGAGACGGAAGTCGGAGATGTCTCTGAGGCCGAGGCACTGAAGCAAGCTCCGGTTGTGCAAGCAGTAGACATGATGCTTACTCAAGCGGTAAGAGATCGAGCCTCGGATATACACATTGAACCGCAAGAGGACTCTCTTCTGGTACGAAATAGGATAGATGGCGTGCTGCATGATGCAGTCCGTCTTCCGTTGGGGGTGCATACTGCTATTCTCACCAGAATTAAGGTGTTGGCTAACCTGAATATCGCCGAACGGCGCCGTCCTCAAGACGGACAGTTCGGTGCTACCGTAGGCAATAAGAGGGTGGATTTCCGGGTGGCCACCATCGAAGGGGCTCATGGTGAGATGGCGGTGCTAAGGGTGTTGGACAAATCCATGCTCTTGATAAAACTCCCCGAGCTGGGAATGACGCCCACGGTTTTGCAGCCGTTTGAGAAGCTTTTAGCATCGCCTTTTGGCATGATTCTGGTAAACGGTCCTACCGGTTCAGGCAAGACCACTACTCTCTACTCTGCATTGCAGAAGCTCGATGCCAAAGAGCGCAACATAATGACCATTGAAGACCCCATAGAGTATGGTTTTAAGGGCATTAACCAGATTCAGGTTAACCGGCAGGCGGGCATTACTTTCCCTGTAGGGTTACGAGCGATCATGAGACTCGACCCTGATGTCATCCTGGTCGGTGAGATCAGAGATGCTGAGACTGCCACTACCGCTGTTCAAGCAGCAATCACCGGTCACCTGGTGCTGAGTTCTATCCATGCTAATGACGCTGTAAGTGCCTTGATTCGCTTGATAGATATGGGTGTGGAGCCTTTCCTGGTTACCTCGGCAGTGATCGGGAGCCTCTCTCAGCGGCTGGTGAGAAAGGTATGTCCCTATTGCCGCCAGACGACGGAGGTTCCTCTTGCTGAAGCTATGGCTTATGCGACAGCGATGGGTGAGACAAGGGATAAATTCTCGGTCGGTCGAGGATGCAACTTCTGCGCGCGCAGCGGTTTCTTGGGCAGGATAGGTGTGTATGAACTGCTTACTTTTAGTGATTCTATGAGGAAAGCATTGATGAAGGGAGCATCCGCTGGCGAGCTCAAAGAGCAGGCGATTAAAGAAGGCATGACCCCTATGGGGCGAGACGGCATGCAAAAGGTCAAGGATGGGCTTACTGCCCCGGGGGAAGTTATGCGTAACGTGTTTACCATCCTCTAAAACCTCTAAAATAACCGGCAACCTCTATTCCTTCTATGGTTTGGCCGCTTCTATAAATGTAACTAAATCACTATGCCATTTTTTCTAAAGTACTATGGACAGTCTATGCGCTGGTGCATAACATAGAGTTGTGGCGGAGGTGAAGCTATGGAGTTTAAATATATCGCCAGTACAGCCGAGGGGGGTCTGATAAACGGTGTCGTTGAGGCTGATTCCGAGACGATCGCTGAGGAGATATTGTGGAAGTCAGGGCTTACCATCATCGATTTGAAAAAGAGCCTAAAGATACCTCCTTTACACGAGATGCTGCCCTCACTTTTCGGGGTGAAGCGACGTGACGTAATTGTGTTCAGCCGTAACCTGGCTAGCCTTCTCGACGCCGGTATCCCTATATTGCGCGCCTTGACTATACAAAGTCGCTTCGGCAGGGCAAGTTTCAGAGCTGTGCTGCGCGAAGTGATGAAGGAATTGGAGAGAGGGATGCGCTTCTCCGAGGCATGTGCCAAATATCCTAAAGTCTTCCCCAACTTTTTTGTTTATTTGCTCAAAACGGGCGAGGAAGTAGGCAATCTGTCCCAGGTGCTGAAGGACATAGCCACTCATATGGAGAGGGACGAGGCAACAGCTAAGAAAATCAAAGGCAGCCTGGCGTATCCGGCGTTCGTAATGCTTCTTGCCGTCGGCGCTGTATTTATCATGCTAACCTTTGTGGTGCCCGCGATAACCTCCATGTTCAAGGAGTTCGGGTCGAAATTGCCACCTCTGACCAGGGGGCTTATTGCAGTGGGGGATTTCTTCAGCGCTAACTTCATGTACATGCTCCTGGCTGTGGTGCTCATAGCTATTATAGTCGTGTTGTATATCAGAACGCCATCAGGCAAAAAGAACAAGGACCGCTTCATATTGAAAATACCGGTCATAGGAATGGCTAGCCTCAAGGGAGGGCTGGCCAGATTCACCAGAAATATGGGCATGCTGGTAGGAGCAGGCGTCTCCCTTTTCGATGCCCTGAAGCTTGCTTCAGAGACGACCGACAATCTTGTGCTGTCTGAAGCGGTGGCAAATGTTCGCTCCGAGGTGAGCGATGGCAAGTTGTTCTCCCAGGCGATAGCCTCCGAACCTATATTCCCTGGGCTTATGTCGGAGATGATAGGTGTAGGTGAGGAATCAGGCAACCTGGAAAGCCATCTGTTGAAAGTCTCTGCATTCTACGAGGAAGAAGCGGAGAGGGCTATAACTCAGGTTACCGGAATGCTGACCCCGGCGCTGACGATCGGCGTAGGAGCGATTATAGGCCTTATCGCTGTGACTTTATTCAGTTCTATCTACTCGCTGGTGGGTGCGTTGCCCCAAACGTAATGGGCGAAAGGGAAAAAGATGGGTGGCAGGATATGTGGAAACTTGGTAAGAAGATTTGCCGTAAGGGTTTACATCGCAGTTCAAGGGGCGCAACCCTTGTTGAGGTTGTTATAGCTGTTGTCGTTCTGGGGCTGATAACATCTTCTGTACCTCCTGTCCTCATTCTCTTGAACAACCAGCAGTTTAAATGGAATGAGCAAACCGTTGCCGAGAGCCTGGTCCGGACCCAGATTGAATATATCAAGGGCTGTCCATATATCTACGGTAATGCAACGGTGCCGAACCCTGTTTATGCAACAGTGCCTGTCCCCAGCGACGGCTACCTCATTGATGTCACAGCCCGTCCTATAATTATTACCCCGATTCCTGCGCCAACACCTACGCCGGGTCCCAGCCCGGCTCCTACACCTGTTCATCAATATGTAGATTTCACTCAAGTCGGGGCCAAAGATATGGGGATACAGGAGATCACGGTTGAAGTCTATCACTTAAATAAGTTAGTGCTTTCGGTCAAGGACTATAAGGTTGACCGCTGAGGGGAATAGTGAAAGTTTTTTTATCTGGGAAACAAAGGAAGGGAAGCCAGTTGGGTTTTACCCTGGTTGAGATGATGGTAGCCATCGCGATCAGCGCCCTTATCATGGTGGGCAGCGTAGAGCTGGTGAGCCATATGGTTATAGGGAGTGCCCAGAATAGAGCCAACACGATGACGATGCTTCAGGTACAGTACGTGGGATTCTGGATCACCGAGGATGTGGTTCAGTCCCGGCCTGACGGAATCAGCCTGGGCGATGCGCAGGGCTTTCCACTAACCATAGACTGGACCGCCTGGAACGGCGATGAGAACAAAATCGTATATTCTATCAATGGTTCACCTTTGTGGACGCTCACCAGGGAGCAATTCCTCAAGAAGAACGGTGACAGCGTATTTACAAGCGATGGGAATGTCACAGTGGGCGCATCGCTCGACCCGGCTGGAACCAGGTGTGGGTGGGTGACGGGCGGTAATGTGACTAATGTATTGCAATTGGATGTTACCGCTAATGTTGACGGCAAGGTAGCTACTAGAACGTATGAGATTAACCCCCGAAGCAAATGATAATCAAGTGTATGGCTGGAGGTGGGTATGAATAATGAGGCGAAATCGAGGAAAGGCCAGTCCGGGCAGATTCTTCTCTTCACTACGATCATAGTCATGCTGGCTGCTCTCATCCTTGTGCCGCTTATGCAGTTCGCATTCACCAGCCATCGCTCTGCTCAGATACGTACACAAAGGACGCTGGAGCTTTATGCTTCCGATGCCGGCATAGAAGATGCGTTGTACCAGATAAAGACCGAGCAAAAGGGAAGTGCCCTGGCGAGTCTTGGTTTTGGGAATACTTCCTCTTACAACCCCGGCACGCCGGGGATGAACGATAGAACTGAGAATGTAACTGTGCAGAAGGTCTGGCTCCCTGATGGCTTGCCAGCCAATGCGACTATTCCCAACAAGCCCGGAAATTCCAAGGATTGGACAACGCCGGCACCCGTTAACGACAACCAGAACTTAGCCAATGATACGGACAAATCCGACAAATTGGTAGTGGTGGGGATGCTTCAAACTGTCCAGTCGGCAGTCGCCGCTGATAATTTCGATAACGGCTGGCCCGGTGGAAGCTCGGGCGGTAACTGGACAGGCAATTGGATATCTACAGGGAGCGCTGGCCTTGCCGGCGGAGGAGTAAGTGGTTCCTGTCTCGGGTTTGCAGGTGCTGCTGGCAATGCTACCCGGCAGACTAACATCCCGGAGTATACGAAAACAGAGCTTAAGTTCCAGGCCAAGGCACTGTCTTTTGGACCCAGCGATAGCGCTCATTGCAGTGTGAGCACCGATGGGGGCAACTGGACCCCCGTCGCGACCTGGACCCATGGCAATGAGACTTCTAGCTACAATTCCTTTGATGTAAACCTCTACGGCCAATACGGCCTGGGTGGGGGTAACACGACAGTTCCACTCTGGGTACGCTACGATGCCAACCTGAGTAGCTCTGTCATAGCCTCCGATGATTTTGAGTCTCATAGCTGGACCGGCGGCTCAGGCTGGGCCAGCCAATGGACCAACTCGTCGGGGTCGGGGAATCCTACGGGAGGGACTGCCATTACAAACACTGGGTCTCCCCATGGAGGTAGCTATCACCTCAGACTCGCAGGCTCGTGGTCTTCTTCGCAGCGTGGTTATGCACAGCGCAATCTGAACCTCTCCAATTATGCTGCGCCCCACCTTCAGTTCTGGGCCAAGGCGGCCCCATTTGGATGGAGCGACAATGCCCAGTTGCTTTTGAAGGTTGGCAGTGGCTCCTTCACCTCTTTACTGACATGGGTGCATAACGGCTCTGGAAGCTTGACAGACGATAATACATATCATTTCTTCGATGTGGACCTCAGTCAGTTCGGCGCCGGTGGGCAGAGCAGCGTCTGGCTCGCTTTCAAGGCCAACATGCGCAGTACTAGTACCTACTTCTATGTTGATGATATAAAGATTGTTCAAGGGTCTTCCTTCTCTGTCGATAATGTGTGGATTGGCTACCAGTCCAATGCTAATGACATCGAGATAGCCTACACCGACCCGAATTTTGACCCAACAATAGGTAGCCCTGGGGTCAATGATCCGGCATATATAGACAGGATCGGGGTGTGGATGCCCGCCGGCTGCCAGTATATAGGTGTTGTGGGAAACCAAACCACATCTGTACTTAGCCAATACCTCCCTCAACAGCCGGATATACTACCAGCAACCTATGCTGGCGGCACAATCCTGGAGTGGGATTTCTCTACTCTTGCAGTTAACCTGGGGCAGTCCTGGGGCAATAGCACGGCGCTGCCTATCGTCTGGGACCTAACATTCAGTTACAGTATGCCCCCAACGCAGGTTGTCCAGGGCATGTTCGTCTGGATCAAAGCTCATGGACCTGGCAGTCAGACTTATATCTCGTGGGATAAGGGGTACGAGGTTTACAAGGCAGTTTCCCAGGCACACAGCCAGATACTGGGCACCAATACCCAGGTTGCAGCCTATGCAGGGCAAGGCCAGGTGAACAAGACGAATGCGGCAAGTTACGGGGACTATGTGGCGGCGGGCAGCGCACTGCTTTTCGATTATGACGGAGACTACAATGGAATCAAGGAGTGGGCCGTAAACCCGAGCGACCCCTACACCTGGGTTACGCAAAGCGGATTCCTCTACGATGGGAGGGACCAAATCACGAGCATTCCCAGCGACGCACACATTACGGCGGCCTGGGTCTACTGGTCTGCATTTATGAGTAATAGCGATTGGGCAAGCTTCGGCAGCCAGCCTGATACAACGGTGAGCTTGATGTACCCCAAGCGCTACGGGCCTGAAAGTTTTGCAGTGCATGCAGGAGACGGTAATGATTCCTATACTATAGCTGCCTGGGGAAGCGCTCAAGAGTCTATGGACCTTCTGGCTCATACGCCGGTCTTAACCCTGTCTCCGATGAGATACTGGGGGGAGAATCTGGGTATAGCCGTGAATGGCAATGGCAATGATTCCTTTGTTACTGCTCATGAGCCTATCCTCTCATCGCCCCCTGCTAAAGTGAGGGTGGGTGGCACTCTGAAGACTGAGGGAACCGACTACGTCATAAACTATGCCACCGGCAATGTCACCATTATCAAAGACACTTTGTCGGGCCAGGTGACTATAGACTACAGCGTATCCGGCTCAATGCCGCTGACCCAGGGCACCGACTACACGATTAATCAGAGTACACTGGGGCAGGATGTCAGGTACACGGGTTTCACGGTGGTGAACGATAACCTGGAAGGCACTGTGACTATAGATTACTACTATGCTAAACACTGGGAAACAGTGCAGCACGCAGCTTACGATAAATACGGCACGGCGCTGCCCCCTGCACAGACGATAGTGCCGCTTACTAACCCGGTGGGTCATACCTACGCCTGTTTCGCCGATGTGACCCAGTTGTTGACCGGCAACAGCACGTACACAGGCGTCACCGGCGATGGGCAGTATGCTGTGGGCAATGTGGCGGCTACTCCGGGGCCAGAATCAGGCAGCAGCGACTACGCCACAAGGTGCTTCTCCGCATGGTCTCTGATTGTCCTCTATCAGAGCCCCAGCGAGACAGCTCACCAGTTCTATCTTTGGGACCCCATCCATAATGCGGCTGACTGTCCGTTCATGGTCATACCGGTTACCGATTATCCGTATCCCCAGCCCCAGTACCACGATGTCCCATTTACGTTGAACAATTTCTATCCTCCGCAGGGAACGGTAAGCGGGAAAGTCACATACTTTGTGGGAGAGGGTGACGTTGTCTATGCGGGAGATTCCATAGGCTTCAAAGGGGCTTCTCAGAGTTCATACACCTTTCTGAGCGGTCCCAACAACCCGGTGGACAATGTGATGAACTGCCTGTCTACTAACGGTCAGAGTGGGATAGATATAGATACCTACCCTATATCGAATACTCCCGGCTGGGTGGCCAGCGATACACAAGCTAATGTACTGCTGCGGACGCAAGGAGACAGATGGTACCTTACCTATCTGATCCTGTCCTTCAAGACCAATGTGGTGCCCCCGCCGGACTATTCCTTCAATGTGTCTTCTATTACTTACCAGTATCAGCTTGGAGGGCACCAGTGATAGCAGGGGGGAGGGATACTTCCCTGCCCCGGGCGGTTGAGGTACCAGGCAGAACTAAAAGGCCACCAGAAATAGGGAATTTGGGGGATTGAAAAGGAGGTCGCTAAGCCATCTAATATTAATGTGGGGACATCCATGAGATTATGAG
>JBBIRL010000040.1:7769-12600 GCA_037441825.1 Dehalococcoidia bacterium
CATGAGATTATGAGGTTGGAGGTAGTAAGAAGATGAACATTGATATCAATATTTTGCCGGCGGAGCTGCGTCCTAAGGCTCTGATAGATACCAGGACGTTTGCCCTGATAGCGGTCATTCTGCTTCTGGGTGTCGGCTGCTTCTACTTTGCTCATGCCAAGAGCGGTAGCCAGGCGCAGATAGCCAACATGGAAAGTCAAATAAAGACCATGCAGCAGCAGACCGCGACCCTATCCGGTAACCCTCAGGCGGTGCAGCTTCTCAACTCAATCAACCAGCTTAAGGCAACGAAGCAGAGTTATGATGCTTTTGTGGCTTCGAGGGTAGCATGGGGGAATGCCCTGGACGGGGTGTATTACCTTGTCCCTGTGGGTCTGAACATTACCTCCATTACTCAGAGAAGCAATACTCTGGTGATAACAGGTACCGCTTCAAGCTACACAGATGTCTCTGACTATGGGCGAGCCCTGAATAACGATCCCAGGTTCTCTCTGGTGGGATTGCCCTCGTTTAGCAATGGGTCATTCTCGCTGACTATAAGTGTTGCACCGGGGGGTGGCTAATGACGCAAGTAATTGATTTAGTCAAACGCAATGCCAGATTGGTTGCTCTCATCGCTGTAGTAGTCGTCCTTGTTGTCGTTACCTTTATTTTTTACTCAGGCTCGCAATCGTCTGCAGACCAGCAGGCGAAGCTTGAGACACAGGTAAAGGTCGCCAAGGTGAATTTGAGTCTTGCGCAGGGACAGTACGATGTAGCAACGCTGCAGGCTGAAAAGGACGGGTTGACGGCCAGTCCCAGTTTCCCGGTCACGTTTCCCAGCGTTGAGCTGAGCGCTTACATAGCGGGAGCAGCGGACAAGTACGGGGTGCAGCTTGTCAGCCTGACCCCCAGGGGCGCCGTTGGCACTGAGACGATCGGTGGGACGGCCTATACCAGGTATGATACCGTTGTCCAGGTGACCGGGGACTATCAGGCGATGAATTCATTCTTGAGCTACCTGGAAGCGGGTCAAGCGGGTCAGTTCCCTAGCTTGAGAATTGATAATTCATCTTTCACTCCAACGGGTGGCACGTTTACTATAGTTATTCTGACACAATAGCGGGGAGCGTAAAGTGAAAAAGAGTTGCAGGGCATTTCCTGCTGTGCTAGGGGAGGTGCGATGGGATTGCCGCGGCCTCCTTGGGATGGCCTCGCAATGACATTCATCTGCTGATTTCAAAAGGCTGAAGGGAGGGTGAAAATGGAACTTTTCAATGGCCATGCGATGGCTTTCACGATTGAAGGCTTGTCTCTGAGAATACTTACCTTCTCCGGGAAGAAGATTGAAAGCTGGTATAGCGTTCCCCTGAATCCCAATTTCGTGAAAGACGGGCTGGTAACTTCGCCTCAGGATGTGGGCAAGGTTATGGCCGAGGCAATTCAGGAAAAGGGCGTCCCGCGCAGCGGTGTACTTGCTGCTTTGCCCAGCACGGGCGCTGCCAGTCAGGTGCTTACGTTGCCCAAGATGAAGGGTGGCAAACTGGAGGAGATGGTGGTCAGGGAGGTGAAGAGGGTCATGCCCGGCGCCACAGACGTGGACTACATTTACTGGCAGCCCATCGCCAATGGGGTCACATCAAGCCAGAAGCAGTCGGTTTATGCCCTGGCTGTGCCCAGAAGCAATGTCATCAACATGGTGGAGACCTGCGGCACCGCAGGGATAAAGCTAAAAGGCATGGAGCTCAGACCTTTTGCCCTGGCCCGAGCCGTCAACTGTAAGAGCGGCATCATAGTACATGGTGAGGTTGATAGCATAGAGATAGTTATTGTAGATAAGTCCTTCCCCGGGCTGTTCCGCAACATTCCGGTGAAGGATGCCAATCCCAGCCCAGAGGCAGCCTGGCAACACCTGATTCGGGAGTTTCCCTTCACTCTAGACTATTACAATCGCAGCCATCATGATTCCAGCATAAATGCTGAGGCCGCTGTCTATCTGAGCGGAGGACTTGCTCTCGACCCTGAGATGCCAGCAAGGCTGGCACAGGCTACGGGACGCAAAGTGGAGCGCGTCGAGACTCCTCCGGGGTGTCCTGAGAATTTCCCCCTGGAGCAGTATTTGGTCAACGTGGGGCTGATGCTCAAAGGAAAGTGGTAACTAAGAGGTCAGCTATCGGCAAATTCGTTGGGGCATCCGCCACTGGCGGATGCCCCATCTGGTTCAAGGGCGAACACGAAGTTCATCCTGAATCCCGGAGGTTTTCCCGTTCGTGGTGAGCCCTTCGTCAGGCTCAGGACGGGCTTGTCGAACCATGAACGGGACAGATAGACCGTTCACCCTTCGACAGGCTCAGGGCGAACGGGTGGGGGTATTTTTAAAGCAATGTTAGCTATATTAACGGTTTGTCTCGGTCTGTTCGGCCTGGCAGTGGGTAGCTTCCTCAATTTATGTATCGACCGCCTTCCGCAAGGAAAGTCCATAGTCAGGCCCGGCTCACATTGCGACAACTGCAATCAAAGCCTTAAGGCAGTAGACCTGGTGCCTGTGTTCAGCTATATCTGGCTGAGGGGACGCTGCCGCTACTGCGGCTCGCGCATCCCTCTTCGCTCGCCTATTGTGGAATTTGCCACTGCTGCCATCTTTGCCTTCCTGGCATGGCATTACGGCCTCAACCGTGAGCTTGCCTTCGCTGTCGTATATGCCGGCGTTTTCATTGTTATCTTCGCTATCGACCTGGAGCAGGAGCTGATATTGAACATCGTGGTCTTCCCCGCGATGATACTCTCTTTCGCCTTCTCGTTCTTCTGGGGAGGATTCGAGGAGTTCTGGCCCAAGCTCGGCCCTGGTTTCGTCCTCAGCGCATTGATGGGGGGGGCGGTGGGATTCGTCCTCATGCTGCTGCCTTATCTGCTTACCCGGGGCCGCGGCATGGGCTACGGCGACGTGAAGTTCGCCGCTTTCATCGGGCTGATGAGCGGATTCCCGCTGGTGTTAGTTGCGCTGCTCGTCGGCATTATAGTCGGCGGGCTTGCAGCTTTATTTCTGCTTCTATCCCGTGCGGTGAAGAGTAGAAAGGCCGCCATACCTTACGGCCCGTTCTTAGCAGTGGGCGCTATGGCGGCGCTTATCTGGGGCGATAAGATTTTTCACTGGTGGTGGACTATGGGGGGACGGTAGGGGTGACGGAAGACGGGAGACGGGAGACGGGAGACGGGGGACGGAGTGCAGAGATGAGTAATATGATGCGGAAGAGGAATGGGCAGAGCGGTTTCACCTTTATGGAGCTGATGGTCGCTCTGATCATAGTCATTGTCCTGGTGGCTGTGGTGATACTGGTGACCCACGGGTTTTTCAGCAAGGCGAAGGAATCATCTCTGGACGTTGATTTGCACAGTGTCAAGACCGCTGTCGATACCTATGTCCTTCAAGCGGGCAAGTGGCCTACTGCGAGCGGAGCTTTGCCGCCGACCGGGCAGTATGCCCTGATAGATTTCAATGCCAGCTTTGACAAGGATGGGGTGACTATGAGCTTCTATCCTCACTTTATCTCCAAGCTGCCGCGGCACTGGGACGAGGGCGTCTGGCGCATAGACAGCGCGGCGCTGGTCTCGGTGGATATGCCTCGTGATAAGTACTAAATGGGGAGTGGGATTTGACTGATAGTAATATAGACACGTGCTTGAGGCTATGTTAGCCTGTAACCAGAGTTAAAGTATGCAAGGAAGGAGGTGAAACATGAAGAATTTAAGGAGAGGTGAGAGGGGCTTTACCCTGATCGAGCTACTGATCGTGGTCGCAATCCTCGGCATATTGGCAGCGGTGGTCATCCCCAACGTAGTGGGGTTGATGGGCAGAGGAGGCAAGCAGGCTTATCAGACCGATGAACAGGTGATACAGCTTGCGACGTCTACCTTCTTCTCCGATACCCACGGCGGCTGGGGCAATGTCTCCGGCACCGGCTACGAATGGGGCAACGCCTCAGACAATAGCGCAAACCATTACTATCCCTGCGGGCTAGCGCCTATGAACGCGCCCTTCCTGTACTTGGATGCTACTTTGACAGACCCAAGTACAAATGTAAATACCAAAACCAATCCCCGGGTAGACAATGCCTCTGGGGGTCCTGCAAGTGACCAGGATATACAAAATTCTGCTATCTGGATGGGGCTGCTGATCAATGCTCCTGGCTTTGCGTCATATCCTGGGGTTGGCACGCCGCATCGGGGCGCCGCCGTCTCAGTGGGTGCTAACGAGACCGGCCTGTATCTGCAGAACATGCCCAAGTCGGCCAAGGCTGGCGATAGCTTGAACGGCAATGCTCTTCCCGGCGGCGGCTATGCCTGGGTAGTGGGCCTGAACGGAAGCGTCTATGGCGTATACCAACCGGGAGCTCCTGGTACTCCGTGGTATAGCGGCTTCAGCGGCACATATCCGTGATGCCTGGTTTAGCTGAGGTAAGAGTTTAGAGTAAGACTGTTTTGAAGAGAGTCCCGATGAATCGGGACTCTCTTTGTGTTCACGGGGCACTGCGAGGGGCACGGAGAGATTGCCGCACCCTTCCTTCGGAATGGCCTCGCAAAGACATTGAGAAGGTTAATATGTCATTGCGAGGAGCGCAGCGACGAAGCAATCTCGGTGGTGGAGGGAATGGGACGATGAGATTGCCACGGCCTCCTTCGGAATGGCCTCGCAAAGACATAAGAAGCCGAAGCTCTATTTCATGTCACCCCTGCAGAACCTGTCCCTGACCTGTTCAGGGAGCATGAGTCCAGGAGTCTCGATTACCGCTCAAGGCGGGAATCCGCCATGCTGATTGCAATCAGCACCACGAAGCATGAAAATAGCGCGGGT
>JBBIRL010000041.1:0-12462 GCA_037441825.1 Dehalococcoidia bacterium
CTCGTTTTGCTACTACTGGACGGGATAAAGGTTCTGGCTCTATCTCAAATAGGAGCACACATATATTGCACCATGCTCCTATCCCCAGTTGTACCGAGCGAATGCCGAAGGCACTCTGAAAATAAAAGTTAAGGAGGGAGAGTTACATGGCTCTAAGCGAAAAGGATAGGGGGTTGATCGGAAGAGAATCTGCGCCTATCTATGCCCCGGATGAGGTGTGCAAGCCGATGATCAGGCACTGGGTGGAAGCTGTGGAGGATGCTAATCCACTGTATACCGATGAGGAATATGCCAGAGGCAGCAAATATGGCGGAATTATAGCCCCTCCCCAGATGATGATGGTGTGGTGCATGCCGCGCATGTGGCCGTGGCCTGAGTTCCCCTGGGTTCCCATGGCTGAGCTGGAACTCCCCGGCGACTATGACACCTATGTTGCCACAGACATGAGTTTTGAATTCTATTTGCCAGTGCGCCCGGGAGACATATTGAGCTATACCATGAAGCTAGACGGCGTGTCAGAGGAAAAGAAGACGCGTATCGGCAAGGGTCATTTCATCACTACTACCCAGATTTACCGCAACCAGAGAGGTGAGGCGGTTGGTAAGGAAATCCGCACCGTGTTGAAGTACAAAGCATCAGCATAAGAAGTTCAAAAATAGCAAAGGAGAGATAACAATGCCGGAGTGGAAAAAGGTTTACTGGGAAGATGTAACAGACGGTCAGGATATCGGCTCTTACGAGATGCAGATGGACGCAGTCAAGATTAGCTGTGGGGCCTGGGCCACTAGAGACAGCAACCCCATACATCACGATAAAGCCTTTGCGGAAAGGGGTAGTCAGAAAAATATCATCGTTAACATTATGCACTCCGAGGGCCTGTTGTGCAGGCTGGCCACTGATTGGGGCGGTCCTACAGCCGAACTCAAGAGAATCCGCTTTAATATCCAAGGCTCTTGCTACGCTGGCGACACCCTCGTGGTCGCAGGCAATGTCATTAAAAAATATATTGGCCAGGAAGACAATTATATGAAAGGGTTGCATCTGGTGGATCTGCAAGTTAACGCTACAGCGAGCGGCAATCCTTTCTGCGATGCTCAGATTATCGTGGCTTTGCCGACTAAGAAAGCTCATAGCTAATATTAGGGGGTGAGAAATGGACAGTTTAAAGGACAAATCTTGTATCGTCGGCATCGGCGAGACCGAATACTCCAAGAACTCCGGGCGCAGCGAGATGCGTCTGGCTTTGGAGTCGATAAAAGCTGCCTGCGATGATGCCGGAATTAGCCCCAAGGAGATAGACGGCATAGTTAGATTCTCTGTGGACAGCAATCAGGTCGACGAGATAGCCAGGAATCTCGGCCTAGAGAACTTGAGGTTTTTCCCGGAGGTATACTTCGGCGGCGGTGCTGGCTGCGGTACTGTGCAGATGGCGGCTATGGCAGTGGCCCTGGGCAAAGCTAAATACGTTGCGTGCTTCCGGGCGCTGAACGAGCGCTCCGGTTTCCGCTATGGACAGATGGCTATGGCTATGCCCATGATGGGACACTTTCAGTATTCCATTCCATTTGGCTTGATGGCGCCGGGCTCGATGGTCGCCGTCATGGCGGTGAGACATATGCACCTCTACGGGACAAAGACCACAGATTTCGGCGAGGTGGCTGTCGCCTTCAGGAAGCACGCCAACAGGAATCCCAAGGCGATGATGCACTCGAAAATGCTGACGCTTGAAGAGCACGCCAATGCCAGGATGATTGCCTATCCGCTGCGTCTCTTCGATTACTGTCAGGAGAGCGATGGCGCTTGTGCCATGATAGTTACGTCGCCTGATAGGGCAAAGCATCTTAAGCAAAAGCCCGTTTATATCATGGCTGCCGAGCAGGGGACTGGCAGTTGGATGGAGATGATGACCAGCTATCAGCGCAAAGACATCGCTGACCTGGAGGAATACACCCGCATGGCTCCGCATCTGTGGAAGGAGGCAGGCATAGGACCTAAGGATATCGACTGCGCCCAAATCTACGATGCCTTTACCCCACTGGTGGTTATGCAACTGGAGAGTTTCGGCTTCTGCAAACCCGGCGAGGGCGGACCATTCGTAAGAAATGGAGCCCTGCAAATAGGAGGCAAACTCCCCACCAATACCAGCGGCGGTTGTCTCTCCGAGGCTTACATTCATGGCATGAACCAGGTTGTTGAAGGTGTACGCCAGTTGAGAGGCACTTCGCCAGTACAGGTACCCAAATGCAAGCATGTGCTGGTGACCAGCGGCAGCGGTATTCCCACCAGCGCATTGATTCTACGCTCAGCCTAAAGGAGGTATTTAGATGACGGAAGAAGTAGCCAGATTAGCCCCGATGCCCGGGCCCATTAATCAAGAATTCTATGATGGTCTGAACAGACATGAGTTGGTGCTGCAGAAGTGCACCGACTGCAGCAAATTTCGTTTCTGGCCCATTGAGATGTGCCCTTTTTGTAACTCCTTCAACTACGAGTGGGCTCGCTGCGGCGGCAAGGGCACAGTGCATAGCTATACCATCCAGCACGCTACCATGCCGTACCCCTGGCCGGTACTGCTGGTAGAACTTGAGGAAGGGCCTCGCCTGGTGACTCACGGGCTGATGTCTCCAGAAGAGGTGCAAATCGGCATGGCAGTAGAGGTGGATTACGAAAAGGTATCAGACGAGATAACCCTGCACGCGTTCAAAAAAGCTGGGAAATAGGTGTAGTTGCCCGATTCATCGGGTTATTTGCGTAATCCGCTGAGCAGGATGCAATCGCTGGCAATTAGTGACGTACAGGCAGTCGTATCCGTTAACAAGGAGGGTAAATATGGCCAAGAACCCTCTTCGAACTAAGCTATGTGACATGCTGGACATCAAATATCCCATAATACTGGCTGGAATGGGAGGTATGGGAGGCCCTGTCTCCGGGCCGGAGCTTGTGGCAGCAGTATCCAATGCCGGAGGACTGGGCATCCTGGGCTGCGCTTTTCTGTCCCCTCATAAGGTCGAGGAAATGATACGGAAAACGCGACAGCTCACTGACAAACCGTTTGGGGTGGATACCCTGTTGCCCCCCGATATTCCCCTCACGGGGACCACGGCTGAACTTCGAGCGGAATTGCCCTCACTTGCTCCCTCGGCTGCTGCGGACGAGCCAGACGTTATTGAGAAACTGAGGAAGGAATTGGGAGTGCCCCCGCCCAGCGGAGGCAAAGGCTATCTTGGCAGGATAGCCGATGATACAGTTTGGTCCGAGGAAGACCTAAAGCGGCAGGTCGAGGTCATTCTGGAGCATCGTGTTCCGGTCTGGGCCGCAGCGTTGGGAGACCCGGCGCCATGGACCGAGGAGTGCCATGCCAGAGGCATCAAAGTAATTGGCGTAGTCGCGAGCGTGAGGGGATCTCGTCGCCTTGTCAGAAGCGGAGCAGACATTATCGTGGCTTCGGGAGCAGAGTCAGGAGGTCACAACAGCAGGATCGGCACGATGGTTCTGATTCCTCAGGTGGTGGACGCTGTTTCACCGGTTCCTGTAGTAGCGGGCGGAGGCATAGGTGATGGCAGAGGGCTTGTGGCAGCACTGGCGATGGGGGCTGTCGGAGTATGGTGCGGCACCATGTTCCTCGGTACATATGAAGCCATTTATGAGGATTATCACAAGCAAAAGATACTGGAAAGCACTGAGGACGACACAATGGTGTCGAAAGTGATAACGGGCAAACAGGCAAGGTATTTGAAAAACAGACTGATTGCCGCCTGGGATAAAGCAGGATTACCCACATTGCCCATGCCCATGCAATCTATCGCTATCATACCCATATTGGACGGTGCATACGAGGCGAAGATGGCAGATATAGTGCCCGCCCCGGCGGGCCAGATAGTAGGTATGATTAAGGAACTGAAACCCGCCGGGCAGGTGGTCGAAGAAATGGTGGCGGGAGCCTTGAAGGTCCTGGACAGGCTCCCATCAGTAAAATCTGTTCCCAGACGAAGCGGGCGAGCGCATAGCAGCGGTCGCCGGTCGTGAAATCTTAATCTGATTTGCTATAGGTAAAAATGTACGTATAACTAAGGAGGCAGCAAAATGGCTTACAGGGCGCTGATTCTGGAGAAGGAAGGCTCAGTCGCAACCATTACCTTGAACCGCCCCGATGCAGGCAATTCCTTTGATTTCAGGCTGATGGAAGAAGTTGACGCTGTAATGAGGGAAGTAGCAAGGGATAAGAGCATAAGGGCAGTAATCCTGACCGGGGCTGGCAAATATTTCTCGACAGGTATTAACCTCAGCATGTTCACAGACGCCAAGGGTATGGTCGAGAAGGATGGCGGAGTTGAAGACAATATTACAGATGATGCGGACCCGACATACGGAAAAGGGACCCCTGTAGCTGCTGTAATCAGGATGCGCAGTATGAACAAACCTGTGATTGCCGCCATAAATGGCCCTACCGTTGGCGCTGCGTTATCATTGGTTCTGGGCTGTGACATCAGGATCGCCTCTGACAAAGCCAAGTTCAGCATGATATTTGTCAAGAGAGGGATTGCCGCCGACACCGGCGGTTCATTCACCTTGCCCCGTGCAGTTGGGGTGGCCAAGGCATGTGAAATGATCCTGACCGGTGACATGATCGATGCTGCTGAAGCAGAGCGGATAGGGCTGGTGAACAGGGTCGTGCCGCACGATGACCTCATGAAGGCAGCCAGGGAATTGGCAGCCAGGATAGCAAAGAACCCGCCGCTGGCCGTAGCCATGGCCAAGGCTGACATATATAAGGCGATGGAAGAGAAGGACATCATAAAACAAATGAAGCGTGAGGAGAAAACCCAGGAGGTATTGATCAACACCGAGGACTTCATGGAGGCCGCTACTGCATTTCTGGAAAAGCGCGAACCTGTATTCAAAGGGAAGTAAAATACGTTGACATCGTAGAATAGGCCGAGAGGAGCCGAGATGGATTTTCGATTTACTCCACAAGAAGAAGCGTTAAGGAAAGAGTTTAACGATTTCTTCCAAGCAGAGATGAAGTATGCTCCACCGGAGTGGGGAACATCTATGGAGGCTATATTCGGTTTGGATGCCTGCTGGGAATTTCACAGGAAGCTGGCCACGAAGCTGGCGGCCAAAGGCTGGCTCTCCCGCCCCTGGCCTAAGGAGTACGGCGGGGAAGATGCTTCGCTAGTAGAGCAGTTCATATTCAGTGATGTCATGGGCTACAACCAGGGAGCAGGGGTTGACCACTGGGGCATAAGTCTACTGGCTCCTACCCTCCTCGTGAGCGCGAATGAGGAGCAAAAGAAGGAACACCTGCCTCCCATAGCACGGGCGGAGCGGTTCTGGACTCAACTGTGGAGCGAGCCGGGCTCTGGCTCCGACCTTGCTTCGCTAACTACGAAAGCTGTAAAGGATGGAGACGATTACATTGTCAATGGCCAGAAAATATGGAGCAGCGGAGCCCATCGCGCTGACTGGGGTTTCTTACTCGCCCGAACCAACCCCCAGGAGAAGAGAAGCCGTGGACTGTCCTTCTTTCTGTTAGACATGAGGACTCCGGGTATTACCATCAAGCCCATATACAGTCTGGATGGCTCGCACCTGTTCAACGAGGTCTTTCTCGATGACGTTCGTGTCCCGGCGCGCAACATGGTAGGTGAGGAAAACCAGGGCTGGATAGCTTCGCAGATGACCGCCAACTTCGAGCGTTCCATGATCGCTCTCTTCTCCTACCTGAAGCGAGAGTTGGAGGAACTGGTAGAGTTCTGCCAGGAGGCAAAGCGTGACGGCAAAGCAATTTCCGAAAACGCTCTCATCAGACATAGACTCTCCCAAATGGCAATCGAGATCGATATTGGCCGCACCTTCTCCTATTCGGTGCTCTGGAACCAGATTAAGGGCGGTCTGGTAATGGCCGCGCCCTTAGCCGCGGGAGCGAAGATACTGGCCACTGAAATGGTGCAGCGGTTCAACTTTAGCGCCTGCCAGATCATAGGGCCCTACGCGCAGGTAAAAGAGTCCAGATGGGCTCCGTTAAAGGGCCGATACGAGAAGGAATATCAGCAGTGCCTGGGCCTCAGCATGGCCGGAGGCACCTCTGAGATTATGAGAAACCTTATCTGCGCCATGGGGCTGGGGCTGCCCCGAAGCTGGTAAGTTGGGAGTCTGCCACATGCAATGGAAAACAAAAGTAACCGAGATGTTAGGTTGTAAGTATCCTATCATTGAAGGCGCCTTTGGGGGATTCGGCAGGTCTGTCCTGGCAGCCCCTGTATCAGAGGCCGGAGGTTTCGGAATCATCGAAGCTACTGCGCTGGGCACCCCTGAAAAGCTGCGCAAGGATATACGCAAAGCCAGGGCCATGACCGATAAGCCCTTCGGCGTGAACCTGTCGCTCATAGGCCATCCCAGAATTGACGAACTGCGCGATGTTGCCATAGAGGAACGGGTAGCCGCGATATTTACATCGGCTTACAAAGCCGAAGAGCACGGTAAGCGCATCAAAGAGGCGGGCATACCCTGGATTCATAAGGTAGGAACTATAAAGCATGCCCTGGCAGCCGAGCGTCACGGGGCAGATGCGCTGGTTGTGGTGGGTATCGAGGGCGAGGGCGAGAAAGCCGCTAATCATTTGACCACTATGACTACCGTCAGCATGGCCACGAAGATGTTCAAGATACCGGTGATAGCTGCCGGAGGTATTGGAGACGGCCGCACCTTCCTGGCAGCGCTGGCTATGGGTGCGGAAGCCGTGTACATAGGCACTGCTTTTATGGCGACGAAGGAGTGCCCCATCGCTGAACGACACAAGCAGGCCCTGGTGAACGCCAGCCCTTACGACCCAGAGGTGAGAGACAGAGTGTTTGCACCACCCCCGCCGGGGCTGGACGAACTGACCAGGCAACAGGCAGTCTATCAACTTGTGGGCAATGCCAAGCCGCATTCTACGTCGTACCCCATGCCTGTCATGGGTGGCTCGATGACAGTGGGTGCAATCACGAAGATCGTCACTATCAAAGAATTGATAGATAACATTATCCGGGAAGCGGAGGAGCTTTTTGTCGGCGATTCTCCTCTGGGACGGATATTAGCGGCAAAAGAATAGCCATCGGACAGAAGGAGGCATAGATGCCTTATAAGATGGTTCTGGTTAACAGACAGGACGGCATCGGGACTGTCACCCTGAATCGCCCGGATAAACGCAATGCCTTCAATATGGAGATGATGGGCGAGATGGATATGGCGTTTGAGGAGTTGGCCAAAGACAAAGAAGTGAAAGCGATTATCCTGACAGCGGAGGGCAAGGTTTTCTCAGCAGGCCTTGATTTCAACTGGGCGGCGACGATGGATACCCAGAACCTTCCGCCTATGGCCAGCACAGTCAGAGGACGCGGTGTCACTCATGACGAGAGGAGCTTCCTCACTGTTCTGCTCAAGATACAGAGTATGCCCAAGCCGGTAATAGCTGCTATAAACGGCCTGACGCTAGGGGGCGCCTTTGTTCTGGCTATAGCCTGCGACCTGAAAATTGCCTCAGAGAGCGCCCAGTTCGGTATGCTTCAGGTCAAACGGGGACTTATCCCCGATGGCGGTGGTACGTATCTTCTGCCCCGCGCCGTGGGACTGACCAAAGCCCTGGAACTGGCGCTCATCGGCGACCTGATTGATGCTCGTGAGGCAGAGAGGATTGGCTTGGTGAACAAGGTCGTGCCACATGGTGATTTGATGATGGTAGCTCGAGAAATGGCGACCAAGATAGCCCGAAACGCTCCTCTGGCAGTGGCGATGACAAAAGCAGCTATGTACAGGGGACTTCATGAACCCGACCTGGCGGAGCATATGGACTACGAGGTCTATATCATGAACATACTCTTCGGCACCGAGGATTTCCAGGAAGGCCTGAATTCTCTCTTTGGGAAGAGGGAACCGACATTCAAGGGCAAATGAAGCAAGATAGAGGAGGCAGGAATGAGGGTATTCACTGTGAACGCGGTCATTCCCAGGCCGCCAGCCTATCTGCTCCGCACCTTCGCGGAATACACGCACGTCGAGAAGCTGCACGGGCACCGGAATGTCAAGGTCAAGCCGCTGTATGAGAAAGGTGACGTGAGTATATGCCTGTGGTCTATGAAGATACTTGGCTTTGCCAGGTCATTCAGGCAATTGCAGACAGTGTATCCCGAGGAGTTGAAGATGGTCAACGAGACAATCGATGGCTTCGGCAAGGGCACTGTTGAGACCGTTACCCTGAAGGAAGTGCCCGGAGGGTCGGAGATAGCGGAGACGGTGCATCTCAAGCTGCCTTTTTACTTTTTCTGGATGGAGAGAGCTGTCGAAAGCTTCACCAAAAAGCTTATCGCCGGATACTACGACGACCATATTAAGGATGAAGCGAGCAAGTGATGTCCTGAAGGGAGTCCGAACCATGATCTTTCTGCAGGAAATCCATGAGGTCATCGGCGGCCAGATGGAGGAGTTCTCCGAAGCCATGCGGGATAGATGGAAGCCGCTTATAGAGCAAGACGGGCTTGCCAGGGTGCTGTGGTTCTGGGAGCTCACTATGATGACGAATGTAAGCTACACAGCGGTCTCTATTACCGCTGTTCGAGACTGGCAGTCGTGGGGCACCCTGGTTAATCGCATGGTGAGCGACCGCAAGTGGAAGAAGTGGAATCGCGATGTCTGCCAGTATCGCCGTGAGGTTGTGTCGAAGCTGCTTCTGCCCAACCCCTTATCGCCCCTCCAGGACGTTGACTTCGCCTCCGTAGGAACAGCGCCTGATGACGGCGCGCCTGCGCTATACATACTTGATACGGGTTGGCCCTATCTAGGTAAGATGGACGAGTATGTTGAAGCTTTACATAAAGTATATCAGGCGCAGGTCGCGGCCATACAGCCACCGGTCATAACAGTTGTAGCTGGCTGGCGCATCTGTCCGGGCAGCGGGCGCTGGCACGAGTCCATTGTGCTCTCCAAGATTCATAACTGGGAGCTATTGTCCCTTATAATTCCCCATGGCGTGCCGCCATCACAACCGGGTGATTGGATGCAGGAAGGGCTGAAGTACCGCGACCGCTGGGAGAGCAAGCTCCTGCGTACAGAAGGCTGGTCTCCTATGAAATAAGCAAAAATGGACAAGAAAGGAGGAAAGATAAACATGCTTTACCTGTATGAGACTACCTACCCATACCCGGGCATGATGGACGAGTATGTAAATGTCATGGGCACCGATTTGCTCCCTGGCCTGGCCCGCCACATGACGGTGCTGGGTGTTTTCAGGATCGCCTTTCGGCACCGTGAAAGCTTCTTCTTGTCTGAGCTTCCCAGAGGGGTAGATTCACTCGAGGGTTTATCGAATTTCGTGATCCATGAGCGCGACGGGTTGACCTGGCACCGCGAGGGATTCAGATACCGTGATGAATGGTTCGACAGCCTGCTCGAGGGCCTGCCCTTCTCGCCCACAGCAGCGGAGATAAAAAAGCGTCAGAAGAAAGGCGATTTCACAGGCAACATGCTCTATTACCGTTTAATCTATAACGTCCTTCCCGGAAAGACAGAAGAGTTTCTCAAGTCGTTTGAGAAAGAGCTTCTTCCTATGGAGGAAAAACGGGGAATGAAACTGGCTGGCTGCTACCTCTGGTTTGGCGCGTGCGGTGAGTCCGGCGAGATCACAAGCCTGTGGGCAGTGAAAGACTGGGCGCACTGGGGCAAGATACATGAGGCGCAGCTCAAGGACCCAAAGTACCAGCGGTGGATGGAGAAGGTATCGGGCTTGTGTGCGGAGTGGAGCTACAAGTTCTTAATCCCCGCACCTTACTCCTTGCTTCATTAATCAGGAGGGATTAATCATGCTTTATCTATATGACAGCATAATGATCGTTCCCAGGCTTCAAGAGGAATTCTGGAAGGTGATGGGCAGCGATTACCTGCCCGAGGCGGAGCAGAGCGGCCTGCGCCTGGTCGGGATGTTCATGATAGGCATCCACTATAACGAGAACCTGGCGCTCTGGGAGCTCGACGATTGGGCTACCCTGGACCGCATACAGCAGCTTCATGATAAGCATCCCTGGATACAGTCCTGGAAGCGGGAAGCTGTTGACTACGTTACCGATTCAACAGGCAAGGTGCTACAGCCCGCGACTTTCTCGCCCACGCTGGCCAAGCTCAAAAAGGGAGACTACAAGTCTACCATTTATCTGCACACCCTGGCGCGAGTCTCCCCCGGCAAAGAAGACGAATACATGAAAGCCGTGGGAAAGGATCTCGTGCCTATGGCGAAAAGCTGGGGCATGAAGCTGGTAGGATGTTATAAAGCCGTGGCAGGGACCGCTTCCAGCGGAGAGGTCATCAATATCTGGACGGCAGGCAACGTACACGGAGACTGGGTCAAAATCCGCGATGCCTCTTTGAAAGACCCGGCATACAAGGAATGGGATACCAAAGCAGGGAAATGGCGTCCCAAGGTCGTTTACAGGTTCTTGTACGGGTTGGTTACGTATTCGCCCTTGCGCACTCCGTTTCTACAGGAAGCAGCAGCGGTAGAGGAGGTGAGAACAGTAGCCATGCCCGAGGTGGAATGGAAATAAGTGGGGTAAGCACATCAAGTCGCAAATTCAAAAAGGAGGAAAACAATGGCTGAAAAATTGCCCGAGGAGCTACAAGAATCCATAGATGAGTATTACCTGGAGATGAGCCCCGAGATAAAGGACTTAATCCACAGTTGGCTGTACAGGATTGTAGATGCAGCCTATCAGGGGATCAGCGAGCTTCCCCCGGAGCACAGAGATGCAATGCTGATGAAAATGTCCAAGGCTTGCAGCGACCAGGCCAAGATGGTGCTGGACTGCAAACCGGGTATGAGTTGGGAAGCTTACAAGAAGCAAATGGCAGCATTGAAGCCTCCCTTCGGCCCGAGAAAAATCACCCAAGTAGGCGACATCGTCCACTGGACTTACGTTCCACCCAAAGACAAGAAGGGCAAGCCCATATGCCAGTGCCCGCTTGCTATGTTCGGGATGATGAAGGGTAGGCCGGAGCTGTGCGGATGCTCAGCGAACAGCGTGAGAGCCTACATCGAGGAGTACACCGATAAGAAGGTGGACTCTGTGGAGACACTGGGCAGCCCCCAGGTGGATGGCACGGACGAGTGCCGCTTCCTGGTGCATCTCAAGCCCTCTCGTTTCACCACCGCCAAACCGGAGGCTAAACCTGTTAAAAAAGCAAAGGCCAGCGCTCGGCGTAGAAAGTCAAAGTGAGCGAATTGCAATATTAGCTGTCATGAGGTAAGGTGGAATTATAGTGGAATCATAGAAGGGAGGGCAAATGGCACACGAATTTACTCCGGAGATAAAGGAATTGATTTACAAAGAGTGGGTGCCGCGCATCCTGGCAGGAGTCTTGCAAGGTGTGAGGGAGCTGCCGCTGGAGCACAGGGACTCTGTAATGATGAAGATGTCTCAGACATGTGCTGACATGGCCGTGTGGGCTCTGGGAATTAGGCCGGAAATGACCTATGCGGAACTGGAGAAACACCTGACAGATATGGAGCCACCCATGGGTCCCCGGACTATCAAGAGAGTAGGTAATATCATCCACTCGACTTATCATTGCAGTATAGGCGATGATGGCAGGCCCATTTGCGAGTGCCCGGTAATTAAAATGGGTATCATGGAGCCGTTCCCCGAGCTTTGCTCCTGTGGGGCCAATATGGCAGCATATTATTTTGAGACTATCGGAATGCCTACTGCGCGGACAGAACTGATGGGCAGCCCAAATACCACAGGGGAGCCTGCTTGCCAGTACGTTATACACCTCAGAACGCCGCAACACACGACGCCTGAGCATGATATGAAGCCCAAGGCTAAGGCCAAGGCGGTCAAGAAAACGGTAAGACGCAAGAAGTAACTGATGCTGTAGTTTTGCCAATCGGGGTCGTAGAGAGGCTAATTGAATGCTTTGAGGAGGGGGAATGCCTAAGGAATTAACCGAAGAAGAGAAAGCGCAGCGCGAGTTTTTTGCCGGACTGCAAAAAAGTGAGGTCTTCAAACGAATCTTTCAACCCGATTTCGACGAGACTGCCAGAGAGATGTGCCTCGAATGCACCGGCAGGCAGTGCAACTCCTTGTTTATGCCCTACGCACAGCTCAACACGGACGTAGACATAGACACCTTTATTCAGAGCCTGATGGACGCTTTTCCCGGGACGAGGAAGCTGGAGAGGAAGGGCGACATCATCCACTATGACTTTTATCCCGATGTTAAGGGTGAGTGCTCGTGCCCCATAATCACTACGGGTCACATAGAGCCCACGCCTGACTGGTGCACCTGTGGCAACTACTTCAATAAAGCCATGTGGGAGGCAGTGGTGAAACACCCGGTGCAGGTGGAGCTGCTGGACAGCCCGCTTACCACCGGTTCGGACATCTGCCGCAGGTTGATTCACCTTAAGCCGCCTGTGATTACCACCGGAGG
>JBBIRL010000042.1:0-12270 GCA_037441825.1 Dehalococcoidia bacterium
GCTGGGCAATACCTATCACTTACTGACGGCGGGCTATCTGGGCGGTTACAAGGGCTGGCTTCATGGGAAGTGGAGGGGAGCGTATGCTATCGATGGCGAGAAACTGGACCTCAGAGATAAGAGGGTGCTCAAGGACCTGAGCAGGGGCGTAGATGATACCCTGTGTGAATTCAAATGTGGCAAGGATGTAGGCTATGGTATCCTGGAATCGGTCGTGATTGTGGCTTAAGTGGAGGGCAAATGGCTACGGTGGTAGTAACAGGCTCAGCGTCAGGCATCGGAGCCGCGATACGTAAGCGTTTCGAGCGTTCCGGATGTACAGTTATCGGTATTGACATCAGAAACGCTGAAGTCGTCGCGGACCTTTCTACCCATGAGGGAAGGGTACTCGCAATCTCAGGCGTGAAGCAGCGTTGCAGCGCGCTTGACTATTTTGTAGCCTGTGCTGGCCTGGCCACCTACGCGCGTCCACCATCTCTTATCGCTTCCGTCAACTACTTCGGAGCGGTCGAGCTGCTCGACGGGCTATTAAAACTGCTGCAGAAAGGAAAGAACCCGGCTGCGGTGGTGATGCTGTCCAACTCAGCGCAGTGGTTGCAAATAGACGAGATGCCCTACTTTCAGGCGTTGCTTCGTAATGATGAGGATGAAGCGGTGAAGATTATCGATGAGATGCCTGATGCTTTCATGGCTGCCTCTCTGGCCTATGTTGGCTCTAAGTTAGCCCTGGGGCGAGCGATACGGCAGCGTGCAGCAACCTGGGGCAAGGCTGGTGTGAGGCTCAACGGCGTAGCGCCAGGGAATACCAGGACGCCCATGCTCCAGAAAATTCTGGATGATTCAAATACCCGGGATGGTGTTCTGAACATGGAAATCCCGCTGGGGCGGCTGGCCGAGCCTGACGACGTGGCACGTCTCGTTGCCTTTCTCTGCAACCCTGAGGCCTCCTATATTCACGGTGGCATCTTTTATGTCGACGGAGGAGTAGACGCACAGATTCGTCCGGATCGCTTCTAACCAGGTTATGGTTTCGAAATAGCGGTTATTGCTTCTTTCCAGCTTCGGAGAATCTCCTCATTGAGCAAAGCTCTTTAAATCCCTGGGAATTGAATATGTGGGATTTCGATGGGGTCTGTCGACTTGACCAGATTCATTCCGGCATCAGCGACAAAGAACTGGTTTGCCTAACAGTTCGTCGGGTTTGCTGCAATAGGGTAACGCTTCCGCAGCCGTAACCATACGCGACCTCACCAGGTTTTGCAGTGCCTGGTCCATAGTCTGCATGCCAAATTGACTGCCAGTCTGCATATAGGTGGGCATCTGCTCTATTTTGCCTTCGCGAATGATATTCCGTACCGCATCGTTGCCGAGCATAATTTCAACTGCTGCTGTTCGTCCACTCCCCGATGCCCTCCGCAATAGAACCTGAGCGAGTACGCCTTCCAACACCAGTGACAACTGCAATCTTATCTGCTCCTGTTGGTGAGGCGGGAAAACGTCGATAATACGGTCAATGGCCTGGGGTGCGCTTTGAGTATGCAGGGTACTCAACACTAAATGTCCTGTCTCAGCAGCAGTGATCGCGGTTGCTATGGTCTCTAAGTCCCGCATTTCCCCAACAAGGATCACATCAGGGTCCTGACGGAGCACGTGTCTTAGAGCACCGGAGAAAGACTTAGTGTCAGATCCGAGGTCTCGCTGCGCGATCATGCACTTCTCGTCTTGAAATACGTACTCAATAGGGTCCTCGATGGTAATTATGTTTCGTGCTTCGCTCTTATTCAGGTGGTTGATCATCGCAGCTAGCGTGGTGGATTTGCCAGTTCCGGTCCTGCCAGTTACCAGGACTAAGCCCCTTGGCTTCAGCGCCAGGGATTTACAGATCGCAGGAAGCCCCAATTCGTCTATAGTCGGCACTTCGAACGGGACCCGCCGAATGGCCAGACTGATAGTACCGCGCTGTACAAATGCGTTGATTCTGAAGCGAGCCAGTCCCCGGATGCTGTACGCTAAATCCAGTTCCAGCTCATTGCGGAAGCTCTGTTTCTGGTTCTCATTAGTTACGTGTTCAAATGCTTCTTTCAGGTCAGATGGCGTGATATGGGGCATGTCTTCCATTACTTTGAGAACGCCGTCTATACGGAGAATGGGCGGTCTCATGATCCTCAGATGCAGGTCGGAAGCTCCTTTATCTACCATTAAGCGGAGTAGCTCTTCTATTTTCATGCTTGAATCCCTCCGTTATGTCGCTGAGTAACTAGCGTACTGTTCTCTTGAGTTCTTGTAGCATCACGGGCAACTTTGTCTAAGATAACGTTTCAATATTAGCCATTGGCCTTGAGTACGAATCGCGCTTCTTCGTATTGTCATCGGTCCTAGCGGAGATCCAGCCATCGCGCGCTGCTATGAACACAGCATGCGCCCGATCGTTTGCATTCAACTTGCGCAGGATCGAACTGACCTGATTCTTAATTGTCTGTTCACTGGTGCCGAGTATGTCTCCGATCTGCTTGTTTGAGTTGCCCTCACAGATGAGCTTCAACACCTGGAGCTCTTTCGAGGTTAGAGACTCCAATACATTCTCTACGTATTTTCTATTCAAGGCGAAATCCTGGAACTCTCTAAGTACGCGCCAGCTTAGCTTAGGTCTGTCTGTTACACTGTCATTTATAGGATATTCACCATCTGCGCATCGGCTTATAGTTTGCATTAATAGATCAGGGGTGCACCGTTCGGCGTTGAGGTAGGCCGCTGCTCCACTCTTGATGACCTGAAATAGCTCTGCATCGTCTTCCGCATTCCTGTTGCTTATTGGTACTACCTTAATGCCTCGGAAAGTCCGCGTGATCTTCCTGGTCAACTGAAGCCCTAGCGAAGGGTGATAACCCTGGTCAAGCAATACAATATCCGGCAAGCAGTTTGATATTTGTGTGATTACGTTTGTCCCTTCCTGGTCTAAATCGCACTCTATGATGTCCAACATGGGCAAGGCGTTTTGTTCAGACAACGTCTGCTTGATTCCGGATCGGGCGAATGCATTACTGCTCACAATCATTACTTTTATGCTACGCATCAAGCCTCAATTCACCTGTAGATTTGACCGGGTAATCGGTATTCAGATTAACGAGTTCTTGTGCAACTTTTGGGTTTCTTATCTGAACTCCTATATGGAACAGTACTAACTTGCTGTCCTCAACATGCTAAACGACAATAAGTTCCGTACACGAATATTGTAGTAACAGTATCAATTTAGCGTAAGTTCAATATAGGTACAATATTACTTTTGTTATAATCTTTAGCTTTTACAATGGGTCTTTAGTTTTGATCTCGGGAGAGGAGAGTACCAGCTAGATGCTTGCTGGGGTGGGGGGAACTCAGGTATTAATGTGCCTAATATGCCTGGGATGTATCCTGCAACGGAATTATCGTGTACTGTGCAGGCAAAACCGGGTATGTTGGCATTTTTAGCGTGTCGCGGAATTGGTCGATGAGCGGCAATTCGGTGTCTCCCAGATGGCAGCAAATACCCTCACTATTTCGGGATCGAAGTAAGACCCCGCACAACGTATAATCTCATCCAGGGCCTCTTGGTGATGTAATACAGTGGGCCGGTAAGGGCGTGGCGATGTCATGGCATCATAGGCATCGGCGATGGCCAAAATGCGAGCTTCCAGGGGAATATTTTCACCTCTCAATCCGGCAGGATAACCCTTTCCGTCGAAGTGTTCGTGATGATGTTGAATGACGGGCAGGCACCCGCCCAGGCTTTTGATATGCTTGAGTATTGCAACACCGAACTTGGGATGCTCCCGTATAGCTATCCATTCGCTATCGGTAAGAGAGCCCGGCTTTAAAAGAATATTGTCGGGAACTCGAATCTTGCCGATGTCATGCAATAGCGCTGCCGCTTTAAGCAGGGCTATCTTGTCACTGGAGTAGCCAAGTGCATGGGCAATTTGGGCAGCATATTCGGCTGCCTTCTTGGAGTGTCCGTAAGTGCGATGGTCCTTGGCATCAACAGTGGCTGCCAGAGCATGAACGGCGTTCAGTATCTGCTCCTCTCTACCGAGATCAAATTCCAGGGCGGATACTCCATCAGAGGCTAGAGATACCCGGTTCCTCCCTCCCTGCTTGCTCCAGTATAAGGCGTTGTCCGCCGCTGTAAGAAGTGCCTCTTTTGTAACTCCGCTGGTGGGCCATGAGGCTACACCTATGCTGCATGTTATTGCCATACCTTTGGAGTCCATCTCGGTTTCTACCCTTTTTCGTAGCCTCTCAGCAACGTTGTAGGCATCGTCAAGCGGCGACTCAGGCAGAATGACAGCAAACTCATCTCCGCCATAGCGGCAGGGTATGTCTATTGACCTGATTGAACCTTTGATATGGCGCGTTATCTCTCTCAGGATGTCGTCACCTGCAAGATGACCAAAGGCATCGTTATAAGATTTGAATAGGTCGACGTCCAGGAAGAGTACCGAAAATATGTTGCCAAAACGGGAACATCGTGAAATCTCCTCGTCTATGCGCCGGTGAAAATACCCGTGACTAAGCAATCCTGTTAAGTCATCAGTATGGGCTCTATCTCTGGTGATGCTATATAGTTGAGCGTTTGCCATAGTCACAGCCAATTCCTGGCTCACCTTTGTGAGCAAGGCGATATCTTCTCTGGAGTACGAGCCGCGCTGTTTTGGACCCAGTGCAAGGATTCCAATGATTCTGCTGTCGTGCCACATAGGTATAAGCAATCCGATGTCACAATCCTGGATTGCGCTCCTCTCAGCTTGGGCAAGCTTCATGAGTTGTGGCGCTGTATCTATGACCTCGGTAAAAAGAAGCCCATTATTTTCTCTGAGCCACTTCACAATCTGGCTGTCTTGACGCAGTTCCAAAGCTGATGGCGGCTCCACTCCGATAAGCTGGTTATGGAACTGCGAAACGAAACTCCCGTTGCGGGGGAGAAGAAGACTCACGTGTGGAGTATTCAGGGCCCTGGGTATCGGGTGCAGCAATTCCTCAGCAAGGTCACTGACACTGAGAATATTTCTCAACCTGGTGGGGAGATTCAACATGGTTTCCCGGTAAGGTAGTCTCCATCCATAGAGAATTCTGTCTACTTTTTTCTGAACAGGGCCTCTTAATGCCATCATAATCCAGGGGAAAATGAATACCATGAAGACTATAGTGACAATGCCAGAGGGGTCAAGCCAGTGGTTTAGGAAGTGGTGGAAGCACCAGAGTGCGATTACATACAGGGGAGCGACTATTAAGCCTGCGGAAATGTAAGTTAGAATCTTCCTCGCGATAAGCTTGAAATCGGTCATCTTAATACCAAATTGAGGTAGATGTTTTGAGTGTGGAGACACGTGGATGTCCGAACACTCTTGAACTTATTATGCTACTAAATTGCATAGAATCAATCCTACGGCAGTAACAGTGATGAAGTTACTTTTGTGTTGACAGAACCTCATCAAACTACCCGCTGCGATGTGACTCACGTTGGTGTCCCAAGCGTAATATTGAGTAAAATAATTATCATTCCAATTGTTGTTCTCGCTTAAATCATGGTTCAGGCATTACTTTCAGGTATCTTTGAAGCTATAAACGGCCTTGGCCCATATTTAATTTTCAATAAATAGGACAAAGCTGCGTACGATGAATGACAAATAACGATTTAGTTGGTATACTCAAAAATTAGTGATTAAGACAGGAGGACTAGTGAAACGCAGTTGGAATTTTGGGGAGGGCTTTCCTCCCAGAACGGTCGCCATCGTGGGCGTCTCTAGAAGCGATGACTCCAAGCACCCAGGATACACAGGGCTGGGGCTCCTTCGTATTTTCCAAAAGGCAGGTTTCCAAGGGCATATATATCCTGTCAACCCCAAAGCTAGCGTGATTGAGGGCGTCAAAGTGTACCCGAGTGTGACTTCCATTCCTGAACCTCTGGACCTGGTTATAGTTACGGTCCCACCCGCCGCAGTTCCTCAAGTGGTAAGAGACTGCGTTTCAGCCAAGGCACTTAACGTGCAGATATGCACCTCCGGCTTTGGCGAAACCGGGCAAGCTGAGGGGAAGGAACTGGAAGATGAGATACGTGAGGTAGCTTTGAGGGGGAATCTTCGGGTCATAGGCCCGAACTGCATGGGCTTCCAGATACCATCAATACATATGCAGATGCACGCAGACACGCCGCCTGTCCAGGGACCTGTGGCTTTTGTATCCCAGAGCGGGGGCCATGCACGCATATACCTGTTGCGCGGTCCGCAACTTGGCATCGGTTTCAGCAAGGTGATAAGCCACGGTAATGCGCTCTTGTTGGATGCCCCTGACTTCCTTGAATACCTAGCCAAAGATCCGGAAACTCAGATTATCTGCCTGTATCTTGAGGGAGTCAAGGATGGCAGGAGGCTTATGGAGCTTGTTAAACAAACAAATCCAGTGAAGCCTATCATTATTTGGAAGGGCGGCCTCACAAGTGCAGGTGCCAGGGCAGCAGCCTCACACACCGGCTCTCTAGCAGGGGATAAACAAATCTGGGAGGCATTCTTCAAACAGACAGGAGCTATAGCGGTCCACTCGATTGAGGAGATGGCTGAGGTAACTATGACTTTCCTCCGTTTGGAACCATCGCCGGGAAAACGGGCAGCCGTTTTGGCGGTTGGCGGAGGCAGCAGCGTAGCTGCCGGAGACATCTGTGCTGAGGAAGGTATTGTGTTGCCGACCTTCTCGGAACATACGAGAACAGGGTTGCTTGAGTTCATATCTTTAGTGAACCAGGGGGTGGCGAACCCGATAGATGTGCCAAGTGTGGTTGTCAATATTTCAGCTCTGCAGCGAACCTATGAACTGCTTGCCTCAGATCCTCAAATAGACATGGTAATGTTGCACGTGGGTGCTGAGTTCTTTGCCGGCTCGGTGGCTAATGCGGTAACCGAGTTACACAAACATATCTCAAGCTCTACTCATCTGAGACCTCCGATTAAGCCGGTGATTGTTGCTGTGTCGGAAGAGGGACAGGTTCATGATACTGAAAAGTATGCGCAGCAACTAAGGGAAGCCGGAATCACGGCCTACAATTCACTGCGCAGGGCTTGCCGGGCTTTGAACCGATTCGCAGATTACCATAGGTTTGTAGCTGAGGGCAAGATACAAGCCGGTTCTTAGAAGGTGCTACCTGAAGATGTGATCGGTCACGATATGACGTACTGCGGCAAGTCCGGGTGAGGTGGCGGGAAGCTCCAGGATAGACTTGCCGACCAGGTCATGGTAGGCTATGTTTTCATCCTGGGGGATGTAACCAAAAACATCCAACTCTATCTCCTGCGCAGCCTGTTTCAATAGCTCCTCGTTGCCCTGAACCCTGTTAAAGACTAAACCTGTTTTTTCACATTGTATCACCTGATCGTCCTGCACCATTTTTTTTAACAGGGCTGCGGTTTGAATTCCTCTGGATGTAGCATCGCTGACAATAATCAACGTATCCACGCGGCGCATGACCTGCCTGTTGATTTGTTCCACGCCGGCTTCGCCATCGATGAGGATAGTGTCGAAATTACTGGAGAGGGTTTCTATCGCATCCCGCAGGAGGTTATTGACCGGGCAAAAACAGCCCAATGTTTCGGTGCGCCCCATAGCCAGCAGAGAGAAGCTATCTGTCTCATAAAGGGCCTCCAAGACCATATAGTCAAGCATCCCGGCCAGCTTAACCTTTTTCTCCTTGTCGCTCCCTCTTGCGGTCTTGATGATTTCTTCGCGAACCTGGCCCATGGTTCGTTTGACTTTTATGCCAAGGGCGATGGGCAGGCCCATTGCCGGGTCGGCATCGATAAGCAGTAGCTTGCCAGAGTTGCTGCTGTCCAGCAGGACTCTGGTCATCATGGCAGTGAACGCAGTTTTCCCAGTGCCTCCCTTACCACACACGGCAACTAGTCTTTTGGTAGGATTAGAAGACTTATTCATCGATGAGTAATCCGTCCATCTTATTGAATCTGAGAATCTTTTATAGTGCCCCGTTTAGCTAATTACTTCTTAGGTCTTAGGAGAAGCTTGAGGCTTGCCGGATTTCTTCTTGCGCACGGTTATCAATGTCTTGATGTCATCGCAAACAGATTTATCAGGGCAAGACCCGCAATCCCAGCCCAGGGTGCATTCAAGGATGTCGTAGCCTCTGGCCAGCCATGTTTCCCTGATGATATCCTTGCTGATCTTCTTTACCTGCTCAGCGATTTCGTCCAGCCGGCTCACATCTTCTTTGCTCGAGGTGACGAAAACGACCTCCATCGTCTCTATCTGGGACGCACGGGACTTGTAGATGGCCATAAATGCTTTTCCCAGTGCTTCGAAGCCAAACCCCTTCTCCGCAGCGTTGTTGCTTATTCTCGTCCACATACGCCCCGGCGTGCTCTTTACCATGTAGCCTTCGATCTGGTCTGAGACATATTGACTTTCGTCCAGCACCGAGTGCTCTTTTTCGCTGAGCTTACCCCCTGCCGCTAGAAGGATTTGACCGAAGGGTAGACTTGCTCCTTTGGATTCGAGGATATCCGGGCCGATAAGGGTAATCCTCCCGTCTTTGACCAGGCTTGCATTGTTGGTCCAAAGCGGAAAGGCACAGGAACCAGCTTCAGGACTGCCGAACTCGGCGAAGGTATCTCCACGCAGGACTATTCCTGAGCCCGCCCCGGGGCCAACCCTGACAGGCAGCCCCTTCAGCAATCTTTCCGGACCACCGGGGCAATCGAAAGTCCTGACCTGCTTGCCGCCAGCTTGCATTGTTTCGATATATTCAGCTACTTTTCTTATGTAGACATCGAACACAGCCATAAACGGATCCCTTTTCGCAGTTGCGGTTACAACGGCTAGCTTAAGCCGAAACCCTGAGCGTAACGAGGAGCATCAACCCTCGACAACGCTCAGGGTGATTGACTATTTCCCCCGGTTATTTAACCCAGTCCCATAGCTCTGAAGAACTGCGATATTTTGTCCTTTATCTGGTCGGGTGTAGAGTATCTTTTGTCGAACAGGTCGAGGCCCAGGTGGATAAACGGCACATTGAGGTCGCGGCAGGTCTCTCTCATTATGCCCACAGTCGCCGAACCGTCTTTGTGGCCCATGTGCCCAGGCCAGATTACCACGTCGATTTTGTAGTCCTTTACGATTCGCTTGATATCGGTGGCGAAATTGTCGGCCACACCTCGTGCCTGTCTCACCATTGGCGAGTCGAAAAGATTCCTCTTGGCGAGTCCCAGCCACATCTGTTCCTCGCTCGAGGTGTCGATCATGGTATAGGGATAGTTAGCGAACATATCCATGACCATGACTGCGCCCCACTCTGACTCCAGCCAGGGCAGGAACTCGAAAACCCAGCCGAAGGGTAGAAGGTCGAACCAGAATAGTCTTATCTTCTCCTCGGGCACAGGCCCCACGCCAGCCTTCACGTTTAACTCGGCTATCTCGACCAGCTTCTTGAACCAATCGACTCCCTCAGGAGTTCCTGCCTGGTATACCCAGGCTTGCGAGAAGCACTGGGGACCGCCTATACCCCAACCATGAGGGCTGGGTACATTGCGCCGGAGTTGGTTATATTCGTCCCACAAACGGAACATCTGGTTAGAGTTATCCAAGGCTTTTTTCAGTTCGTCCAGGTCCAACTTCCTGCCCGTATGTTTCTCGATGAACTTCACCATCTTCCGCAACTCGCTGGCAAAGTAGTGCAAACTACGTTCATCTGCATAGTACGGCGGGTCGGGGGCGAACATAGGTATATTGCGCCAGCGTTTGTTACGCTTGATTACCTCGTGAAGCAGCGGAGCACCATCACAGGGGTAAAGCAAATTGAGGGCGCAGGTGGGCAGAGGTGAGAGGTTGGCTTCCACATAGTATATTGACAACCTGATAGCAGTGCAGAGGTCATTCCCCAGCCCCATCTCTTCAGCAGCGTCGATATCCTGGAGAAGATAAGGTACCGATGAGGCAAGGAATGGGGTCTGCATGACCATGTAATAAGGCAGGTTCATCGCTGTGTATAGCTCAGGTGCCAGGCAGTAGTAGCTGGCAAGGAACGGCTTCTTGTTCTCCACGGCGTCGATTATCCTGCTATACATACTCAGTAGAGAGTCGAGCGTCTTCACCTGAAGCTGCATTTCAGGGATCTCGATCAGAGCCATAGTTTGCTCGCGGAGAAACTTGAACCACTCAAGCTCTGAAATGTAACGTGCCATCTCGGGGTGTTTATCTATCAAAGCCATTGCTTACCTCCCTATCGTTTCCAGGAATGCCTGGACTCTGGTTCTCAATTGGCCTACGCCGCCCGTAATGTATTCCCTATCCAGTTTGAGCATCGGAATTCCTGCAGCTTTGAGGTCCTGCCCAAGCATATAGTGCTCAACGAGCCAGGAGTCGCAGAACATCAGCCTTTCTCCGATGACACCATCACATTTGAACTCGCGGCACATATCAATGATGTACTTTGTCCGATTATCATGTTCGCCGTAGAACCGAGGACACGACGGGCGATCAGCCACATAATATCTCGCCAGGGCCTCGAGAGGGTCGCTGAGGCTTTCGTCAACCTCAACCCACATGATCCTGGTGCCGAAGCAGAGCGAATCGGTAACGACGAGACCACCCTGGTCCTCGATGACCTTGACATACGCGGGGTCGTCGAGAATACCTCCCACAATCATCAGTCGCGCCCTGTGGTCACCCGTCCCCTCGACTCCGCTTAACTCATTCAACAGCTCACGCAGCATGTTGTTGTATTGTGCCTTGGGCATGGCAGTGCCTGCGACCATGACGGCGAGCATCTCCGAGCCTGTGATCGGCGGTTTCTCCTTCTTTCTGAGCTCGTAGAGTTGCTTCTGCAGCCGCCGTGTCTCGTTATGCAGCCTAATTGCCTTCCACAGGGTTTTATCGCTAATCTTGACGCCAAAGTGTTTCTCAAGCTTCCCCCTGAGGAGACTGATCTCCTCACGGTACCAGGCTACCTGGGCAGCATCAGTCTTACGGGGAAGGCTCATAACTTCGACGAACTGCGTATCGGGCACAAAGCGAATCCAGTTGTCATATATGCGCCGCACATGGTCGCAAGAGTTGATGCAGATAACCCCGTCCAAAAACTTGAACTCGCCGGTCAGCGCCAGGTTGAAACAGTGGCGCGGGAAGCTACAGTTGATGCTGCTGAAAAACGCATCTGACATCTCCGTGCTTGTGCTTCCTGTCGCCCTCATTCGGAACGGAGTCAGCCCGGCTGCGGTGATTAGCTCCTCGGGGACTGTGGAGCAAAAGTACCCCAGTATCTTGCCACCCTGCTTCTTCCAATCCTTCAGCACCGGATTAAGTAGCGTCCTGGTAGCTTCATTAAATTGCTCGAATACCTTGGATTTTATAGGTGTCTCCAATAGCTGTACCTCCTTCCCGGAACAGTTTTAGGGGTTGCCTCTTTTGTCTGGTCGTTACACTATGCCCTTTCTAGGCGGGGCTCTTCATGGCCTGCTTGCTTACTCTTTCCGCAGCAATCAGAGCAGCTCCGATTGCCCCCGCGATCTGCGGATCGAGGGGTAGCTTCTTGACTGTCACGCCGAGCTTATCTTCAAGAGCCTTGGCGAGGCCGTCGTTCTTCGCACATCCCCCGGTGAGCGCCACGTCCTCGACCAGCCCTACCTTTCGCACCATTGAGTTCAGCCTGCTGGCTATCGAAGCATGGAGGCCTGCTACTATGTCGGCAAGGTCCATACCCTCATTGACCAGGGTTACCACCTCCGACTCGGCGAACACGCTGCACTGGCTGGAGATGGTTGCCGGGTTCTTACCCTGGAGAGATAGCTCGGATAGCCCTTGAAGTCCACAGTCGAGAACCCTTGCCATGGCTTCGAAGAACCTGCCTGTACCGGCAGCACAGCGGTCGTTCATAACGAATTCCAGCACTTTACCATTTGCTCCAAGAGACATCACCTTACAGTCCTGCCCTCCGATATCTACCACCGTTCTAACGGTAGGTAAAAGCCACTGCGCACCCTTCGCGTGGCATGTAATCTCCGAGATGTTCTCGTTGGCGAAGGGAACCTTGAGCCTACCGTATCCGGTGCCAACGATGTACTGAAGGTCTGCTATTGATGATAGGCCTGCCTTCTCTATGGCCTTATCCATAACTGTTCGTGCTGTCACCTCGGGCTTGGTTGTGGACGGTATAATTTCATAGGAAATGATTTTTCCATCTTTCATTACCACGGCCTTGCCCGTGGCTGAACCTACGTCACAGCCTCCGACTAACAT
>JBBIRL010000043.1:0-12120 GCA_037441825.1 Dehalococcoidia bacterium
AAGCTTGTTTTGAGAAATAAAATAGTTCATGACAGCCCTGAAATCCAAGAACAGATAGGAATCTCCGTAAAGGGTGAAGAAGACGTCATCAAGATGACTTTCAGCATTTCTGAGCGCTCCGGCAGTGCCTAAGGGCTTTCCCTCGCAGCTATACTCTATGGTCACACCAAATTTATGCCCGTCTCCAAAATATTCCTCTATTTGTTCTCCAAGGTGCCCGATACATAAAAGGACATCTGTTATCCCATTTCTGTGTATTCGATCTAGCTGATATTCCAAAAAAGGTTTCCCCATGATCTCCAACATGGATTTGGGCTTACTTCTAGTCAGTTCTCCCAACCTGGTTGCCAGGCCACCCGCTAATATCGCTACTTGCATCTTCACAGTCCTATACCGAGTCCTAAGTCAGCCCCCTTGACGTTTTAACCCTGATTTCATGTATAACGGATCCTTTTTCTCTCATTGATTTATATCAACTCAATTTTCTCTTTTTTAAATCCAAGCCCAAAATTCATGGCTTAGTATATGGTATGCTAGCAGCGCCCCAACAACACCCTTTTGGGTAATATTTTAAGGTAATTCATATCACCTCTTGGGAGAATGCAGCCTGATTTTCCTACCCCTAATGGATTAGCACTGGATGTTCGGGGAAGCTGAGGACAATTTGGTTATAATATCTAGAGATGCTATGACTCTTACCCTTTTATCGTTTATCTTATTGCACGCACTTCGATATAGTTCCAGCTCTCGTTATATCGGAGCCTTGTGTCGATGCCCTTTTAGCAACGAGTACAATAAGAATATGGACATACGAGGCGGGTGGGTTTGTGATAGCACTATTACAAGAGGGCTTTGAGGCTTGAGTCGTTTGTTACCAGCGATGCCATAAATGAAAGATCGATTTCCTCCAAACGTAACATCTATTCAGTCTGTAGGTAGATGGAGTTAGCGATATGCTGCTATTCCTAATCATCATCACCCTAGCCGGGGCTTATTTATACAAGGTCCGAGAAATGGTTTAGCTCCTAGTCCTCGTCTTCGGCACCTTTACCCATCTTATCCTAGATCAAATGTGGCTTGCTTACCGAACTCTCCTCTGGTCATTTCTCGGCTTCGCTTTTGAGCGTGAAGACATCACCGACTAGGCAGCCAAAATGTTGCGCGCCTTATACACGGACCCCAGCGTATATTTGCCTGAATTTGTAGGAGCGGTCATACTGCTCTGGTTTTTCTCAGTGCTAGTGCGTAAGAAGATCTGTTCCTTTATAAAGGATGGCAAAGTAATATGATTTTCGTGAGTGCATTCTTTACGATATCTCCGCCTGTCTTCAAGATTCCTCCAATCGGCTCTCAGTGACCTGTCTGGAGTAGACTCATCAGGTTACAACTAACTGCTGTGGTGAACGAAATTACCTCAAAATATTACCCAAAAGGGTGTTGTTGGAGCAAGGTTACCTTAAGCTATACTACAGCTAAGATTGCTTAGAATTCTTCTGAGATATCGCGTATCGCGATATCAATACTTCAAGGAGAGTAATAACATGCAAAAGACAAAATCAATAGTACCCAGCCAGCCAATTGTGAGCATTATTCTAGCTGCAGCGATCGTTCTTACCTTGGTCCTGTTCATGCTTTTATCGCCCGGGTCAGCCGGGGCAGTCACTGTTTCTATCACCCCATCATCCACCAACATCTATCCGGGCGATTCCATAACCTTCGATCTCACTATTGCTATCCAGCCCAATGAACGCATACCTATCCAAAGCGTGCAAATGGGCATCTATTCAGATGCCGGTGGTATCACTGAGCTAACTGCTTCTCCGTACAACTCTCCCAGGAGCATGGCCTTTGTTTCAGCTACTCCGGATACAGGCTATGGATATGGATACGGATATGGGTATGACCCTAACACTAGCGCGGGATACAGCTTCGGATATGGATACGGCTATAGCGGCTATGGCTACACTGGAGGCGTAACCTTACTATACCGCTGCACAATAACCACCTCTAATGCTTGGGCCACCGGCACATACTATGCTAAAGGCCATGTTGATTGTGGAAACCATACTTTCTCATCTGGAGCCAGCTTATTTACAATCGTTCCACAACCGATAGGAGGCTATGCCCCTATAACTACCCCGACGCCTACCGTTGCGCCCTCACCGATGCCTACAGTCACACCGGCTCCTGCCCCAACTATAACACCTCTGCCTACGCCTGTACCCACACCAACACACAGAACTATAAACATCTCCAGTATTGTCACCGAAGACGGACTCCTCACGCAGCCAGTCCACTTCGTTACTACCGATAACACGCTAACGCTGAATGTCGGTGGGTTTTCTACTGTGCGCACAAGCGATGGGAAGCCAATGCAATACATAGAGGAAGCTACACCTGTTGAACCACTACCTCCGCCACCACCAGGCAAATACATAATTGCATCTGTATATGACTTTTTGCCAGAGGGAGCCACCTTCTCACCGCCAGCGACAATGACCATTAAATATGATCCAGCCTTGATTACAGAGGGGATCGCTGAAGAAAATCTAACCATTGCTTACTTCGACCGTGGAACAGGGCAGTGGGTTGAGCTTCCCTCCATAGTAGACAGGTCAACCCACATTGTTGCGGCACAGATAAGCCACTTCACCATGTTTACCATAATTGCTACTCCTGCCCCCGCTCCCACGCCGACTGCGACACCTACCCCGACGCCAGTGCCGCCAGCAGCAGCATTGAATGTCTGGCTGATTATCGGCCCAATCCTCGGAGCCTTGTTAATGCTGTTGATAGTGTTGCTAGCGATTAGCAGAAGAAGGAGGGGAGCACCAGCTTAACACCACTACAAACTGGAACTATGACCGTGTGGACGTCTCCACGGAAACACGGATCAGGCCTCCGACCTAGAAAGTCCCCCGGTTCGGGGGACTTTCTAGTGTCTCAAAGCGTTCCGATACCACTATTCAACACCCTTGTTACTATTTCCCCATAGATTCAGTTACATTTAGCCACCTCTCCACTGCCTGTAGCAATAAATTAGAAACCCCTTCGAAATAGCCGTTAGGTTTGGCTCATTCCCATCAGTTCCCTTTCGGTTGCTTCTTCGCTTTGGCTTTCGCCTCCTGTAGCTATACTGTAATGGTAAAGTAAGTCTCAGACATCTTGTTGGCCTAAGCTGGGCATCATAAACATTTCATCGAACTGTGCAAGCGTGAGGAATTACTATCATCTCGTGACACCTGAACATTCCTGACATTCGTGCAAGTCGCTTGCACTCAACAACATACTATTCGCTTGTATTGTTCAACGCAGCTATCAGAGCAAAAGGGGATTCCAAGCCGCTAATCACTGTATTGAGGACTCTACGATAACTATAACAGAGGCCAAGAACACATCGCAGGTCGCGTAGCTACTCATTACCTTTACCCCCAGCTTTAGTTCCAGGGTTTACTATCTCCGAAGTCATCTGCACCTTCCTCGCAGCAGCTACGGCAGTCTTTAAGATCGCCAACCCTGAGCGAGGCGTACCTAGCGTAAAGCGGGAATTACAGTGTCCTCTTGTTCATTAAAAGAATGAACCTATATTCTCATCACTGTTATTGGCAAGCGTATCTCCCAACAAATGTGAAGCGTTCTAAGCCGACATCACTGAGAGTAAAGCTTTTCTTCGTTCATTCATTAAGCGTATCGAGATAAATAAGCGTGAGGGAATGATCCACTACAATCTGCCACTGCCTTTGTGCCGAGGTGATATGCAATCAACAGGAGTTCTGCCTATTGATAACTATGGTGGAGCTGAGGGGACTCGAACCCCTGACTTCCTCCTTGCAAAGGAGGCGCTCTCCCAACTGAGCTACAGCCCCACATCGGCGTGTTACTTAACCTTTCTTCTGCCCTGCTCCATATCGTCTATAGAGTTGTAACCTAGTTGCTTAAACAGGTAGGTGTATCGTTCCGCTGTCAAATTTCTGCCTTCATCCAGAGCTTTAGTGAGGTCTTTGAGATATAGCTCTAGAGTCCGGTCGGAATAGGTCTCCAGCTCGCTGCGGAGATAAATCCCTGCAGCAAAGTCAGCCCGACTTCGAAAAGTCAGGGGGTATTTTCCCTCCAACTCCCTCAGCCAGCGCTCCTCAATTTCGACAATCTCACCAATTAGGTTGCTATCATTAAGACAGGGAATGAGCCCGTCGATGCGAGCGTACTTTAAACTTACCAGATTCCTGTCCTCCTCAAGAGCCTCCTGGAGGTCCTGGAGATATGATTCCAAAGTCTCGCTGGATAGGACATGAAAGCCGGCTCTCCGCATCAACTTGAAGGTTTCAGGCTGCTCCTGGCACGTTGTAGGGCCCGCAATCTGAACGGTCAGGAACATGCGCAACTCAATAGCAACTATGTCATGCATTAGCTCTTCGCGGCTTTTGCTTCCTGCCATTGTACTGCACCTGCTTTCGTTAATAATTCTACCGTATCAGACAATACTGGTCAATCGTTGAGTTAAGGTGGGGCCAGAAGCGCTTCGCAACAAGGGTTTACATGATATGGCTTAAGCCCTTGCTTAAAACCCAACTCAGAGCGAAGCAGGCAGGGAAGGTCACAAGCCAGGCGGCCACAATACGCCTGGCTCCCACACCCATGATGGCGGTATTTATAGTATGAGTGGTGCTCAGGGGTACGCCCAAAAAGGAAGCCAGTGTAATAGCAGCACCTCCGGCGGTCTCGGTAGCGAAGCCGTTTACCGGCTCCATCGCAATCTGCATTAGCTCAACGAGAACGTTGAACCATCCTCAGTCTTGAAAACATCGATGCGTACCGGGAAAGCATCTTTGAGCTCTTCGATATGGGTAATGACCAGTATTTTCTCGAAGTCGTCCTGAATCGAGTTTATGGCCTCAACCAGCTTCTCTCTTCCTGCACTATCCTGAGTGCCGAAGCCTTCGTCAATAATAAGTGTGGGCAGCGGTGCTCCAGCCCTTCTTGCCAGAAGCTTGGACAGAGCAATTCTCAGAGCAAAATTCACCCTGAAGGCCTCGCCCCCGCTGAACATCTCGTAATTTCGTGTACCCAGTTCATCTGCTATCTTTATGTCAAGCGTCTCAATAGTGTCACCTTTCCTGGTATCGCGCTGGCTCTCTATTTTCAGGTGCATGCGGTTGTCTGTCATCCGCCCCAGCAGACGGTTGGCCTCTTCCTCTATCTGGGGAAGCGCTCTTTCTATTATCAGGGCTTGCGTTCCTTTCTTGCCAAAGGCTGTGGCAAGTTCCTCGTAGATGCTTTTCTCCTCCGCCACCTGACGCATTTCCTTACTTTTCTCTCCCCTTTCTGATTCGAGCTGAGCGCAGCGGCGCAAGCTCTCTTGCAGTTTGCCTAAATTCACTCGAAGTTTGCTCTCCCGCTCTCGAAGTTCACGGTGTGCCCGCTCAGCATCTCCCAGTTCTCTCTCAATTTTGGGCAGAGTCTCGATCTCACTGAGCAGCGTTTTCATTTCCTTTGCATCATCTTGAATCGCCTTAGTCAGGTCCTCTATAGATTTCTGAGCTTTAGCCAGGGCTTCCCTCTCTTGAGGTAGGTATCTTTCAGCCTCCGTTTGCTCTTTGTCAAGAGCGCCTGCTTGTCGTTCCAACCTTGTCCTCTCTGTAGTAATTATCGTATCAAGCTTCTTGATTTCCTGCACTAAGATTTTTAGTTCCTCATCCTTTTTCTGCATCTCACCCTGGTTGATTCGATACATGTCTCTCTTATCCTGTATTTGGCTTTCATAGTTCGTCACGATCCTTTTAAGCTCCTCGACACCCAGCCTTGTGCCGCACAGAGGACACTCCGCTTCTCCCTCGCCACTTCCAAGGAGCTGAAGCTTCTCTCTTAGCTCTTTCCCTTCCTTCTCCAGCCGGACATTGGTTGAGTTTAGCAGGTGGATTTGACTGGAAAGTTTCTTCTCATATTCTCGCTTTCCCCTTAAATCATCTTCCTGCTTGGTCAACTCATCCAGACGTGTTTTGATTCCAGCATAATTACGCTCATACGTCGATAAAGTCTTCTCGTATCTCTCAATTTTAGAGCGGTGCCCCTCAGCGACAGTATTCAGATGCTCTAGCTGCCTCCCTGACTGCTCTGTTCGTTTGCCTATCTCTCTACACTGCTCGTCCTTAAACTTCAGGGCCTCTCTGGACTGACGCAAAGTTTTGAGGACTGACTCTTGTTTCTCGACCTCGCTACCGAGCACGGAGATAGCTGCCTGCGCCCCCTGAAGCTCCACTTCGTAGTTCGGCTTCTGGCTCAGCTCCTGTTCAATTCGAGCGATATCGCTGCCAAGTCTCTGCTGAAGGATTTCCCTCTCCCTGATATAGTCTTTGGCCAGCTTCTCGAGTTTATCATAGAGTGAGAGCCCCAATATGTTAGCGAGAACCTCTTTTCGCTCTCCGGGCTTCTTCATGCTGAACTCGTTAGCACGGCCTTGAAGCAACAGAGCACTGTTGATGAAGGTCTGATAATCCATACGCAGTATCTCGATTATCTTTCTCTCGGTTTCCCTGATGGTGTTCCCGGTGAGTATAGCGAATCCATCTAATGTCGCTATTTGCAGCTCGAGAAGGCTTTGGCCGGTACGCTTCAAGCTGCCCTTGGTTCGTTTGCGCAGAACGCGATAGCGGTTCTGGCTTACAGAGAACTCGAACTCAACTTCCATTTCACTTTGTCCCAGGTGGATGAGGTCATCGTCGCTTTTGGCTCTCGCTTCTCCCCACAGTGCCCAGGTGATAGCATCGAGCAGCGCCGATTTGCCGTGACCGTTATCGCCACAAAGGCAGGCTACGTGAAAGCCCTCGAAATAGAGAGTTGGCACGTTATCGCGGTAGCACATGAAGTTTTTGAGAGCAAGCTTAATCGGAACCATCGCTCTCCCTTGAGTAATCCATTCCTAGCTCTAAAGATGGGCAGAGGAAATAAGCTGTGGTTGTTTGCTGGCTGCAAACTTTCTGTATTCTTCTATGATAACCGCTCCAAATACCAGGAGGGAGGCGAAATAGAAATAGGCGGAGAAGCTGCGCCAAGCGAAGAACAAAGGCAGGACTGCCAGCAGCAATCCTGCTTGAGGATATTTGCGGCAATTGTAGTAGTACCAGACCAGGGCTAATATCAGGACTGCTACCTCTATAAGGGTGAAGAGCAAGGAGTTCAGAGGAAGGATACCGGCGATGGAGAAGGCTACAAGCCCTACCCCCTTAGGGAACATGGGATCGAAAATCGGTGCAAGCACCCCCTGCATCCAGGCTTGAGGAGCACTGAAGATGAAGGGCAGATTGGTGACAGTGAAAGTAAGTGCTATTACCCCCAGCGACTGCAGCGCGCGCTTCCAGCCGACCTCTCGGAGTATCAGGATAAGATAGAACAATATGAAAAGCCAGGCTATTTGTTTAGTAGTCGCTGCCAGCCCCATGAACAACGCGGAGAGCCACAGTTGCCGCCTGAATATCCAGCCTAACAGTAAAAACAGTATATATAGAGTGTCGGTTTGGCCGGTACCGATGAGATTCCAGAATACCAAGTTAGTGAGAAAGGCAATTATTACGATGGGCCGCAGGCTTCTCGGAGCCTTCCAAAAAATCACGGCTACAATCGCAATAGCGCATATTAGATAGAACCATCTCGTATCTTTGAGCCCGAGGGCAACAAAGGGTGCTTGAAACAGGAACGAACCGGCAGGATAACTTACCTTCGACTCAAACTCCACGGGCGGTGCACCCGTTGAAGTCTCTGCCTTGCTCAGAGCTTTATTTATTTGCTCCTCTGTAGGATAAGGGAAGACTTGGGCAAAAGTACCCTTTTTCAAAGGGGTAAGATAGTCAGCGGACACCTTGAATTCCTCAACAGCGCTGACAATGTTAGATTTTTTATAAGGGTTTTCCCCTTCGAGAAGCGTCTGGCTCGCTTGTTGGTTTAGTGCAGTGGCATCGTTATAACCGAAGCCCTCGGTCAGGGTCGTGGCCATAGCATTGTCTTTTACCACACCTGTGTTTACCAGATGTATCCCTATCCCCTCGCCAATAGCCATGAGTAACAAGACTACTACGACCGCTATAGCAGCCAGGCGTAATATCTTGCGATAGGGACGCAAGGTATCGTCAATGGAAGGCTTAGCTATGAGGAAAACGAGGCCAAACCAGAAAAGCCACAGGATTACTGCGAAGGAGATGATGATGGGATTTCCTGTGTTCTTGGCGTACCAGCTCAGGACCTCTCCGCCTATCTGGATGATAATGGCAAAAAAGATAAGGAGTAATCGTGGAGGCAAGCTGCGAGGGAAGAGTTTCCCTATTCTGCCATCCGGCGACGACTTGCGGTCATTATCGGGCGCAATAGAATCATTCATCTGATTATCTTGCCAGTATTGTACCTGCAATTACGAAAAAATTCTACTCTGCCGCTGAACACTGTTGCATCAACCTTTCACCATATTCGAGTAGTACCTGTGTTCTATCTTTCGGAGTCTTCTTGGACTCAAGGTATAACTTTAAGGCTTGCAGTGATGTCAGCCCCTCCGCAGGGTAGCTTTCCAGCCTGCTGCGGTGCTCCCGGTCGACCTCCTTGTTTATGGCGGCTACAAAATATGCCTCTTTGAGCGTTTTTCTTATCTCATTTTCCTGGAGCAGGCCCTCTTTTGCTGCCGAGACCTTAATCTGCAGGCGGACTATAGCATCCTTAACATCTTTCTTCGCAATAGCCTGAAGCACGGTTTCAGCAGGGTTGTCAGTGTCCGCATCTACCCTGATAGTGAGAAAGCGGCGTGCTTCCACCCGGTGGAATTCGTAGGATTTCAGTCGCTTCCCTCTGGCTGCGTTTTCGTCTAATTCTACAACGTAGAATCCCTTCTCCTGGCCCTCGTCGCCGAAGTCTATACTCTGGAGGCTTCCGGGATAGACAACAGGCACGGGATGGTCAATCGTCTGCTGCCTGTGCATGTGCCCCAGAGCAACATAGTCGAAGGCAGGATTAGCGATGGTGCTCCGGAGCATAAAATAGTCCCGTCCCACCATCATTATTCTCTCTGAACCTACGGTAGCATCTGAGTGAGCGAGATGTCCCGCGAGGATAGCAGGAAGTTGGGGATCAAGGGCAGCGGCTTGAGCATTGATCCAGTTTGTCAAAATATCCTCGATTTTTTTATTGAGTTGGTCGAGGGATAGGTTCTTGGTATCTTCGCGGCTCAACAGCCTGCCATATCTTACCCAGGGCAAAGCCACGATCTGGATGGCGCCTTTTCTGGTCTCTATACGATAGCTTTGTGGGATATTGGCGACAGTAACGTTTTCGATAGTCAGAGTATTGAAGATCTCCACTGACGTTGCCCGCCCCATAGCATTAGGCAGGTCATGGTTGCCTGCGAGCAGAAATACGCGCGTATTATTGCCGCTGAGCCGTCTGATACGCTTGGCGAACTCGCGCTGATAGGTCTGGCTGGGGTCACGGCTCCTGTAGGCGTCACCGCAGAAGAGCACTAAATCTATGTCATTGCTTAAGGCATAATCTACTACCTGGTCTAAAGCGGCCAGGAAATCGCTCAGGCGTGAGGACAGGCCGGTTGCGGGGTCGATGCGACCATAGGTCTCCACACCCAGGTGGAGGTCAGCGAAGTGAAGGATACGGATCATCTCATTCTATCCCATGTCTTTGCAAGGAGTCCGCTGGGCGGACGACGAGGCAATCTCGCGGCGGGGGGATTGCTTCGCTCGCAATGACTGACATTCCATACTTCTGCATTTTCCCAATTACTTGGAGACCCTTAATACCCCTACGCCTTGAATCTTACCCTGTTTCAGCAGCAGTAGCGAACGGTTTGCTTCTTCCAGCGGAAATTCTTGTACTTCTGCTCGAATAGGTATCTCCGCTGCAAGTTTGAGCAGGTCTTCGGCATCTTTCCTGGTGCTGTTGGCTACACTCCTCACTGTTTTCTCGTAGTAGAGATGCTCCTGGTAATCCATCTCAGGTATCGGAGTCATGTAAATTCCAGCCAGGGCAAGAGTACCACCTTTTTCCAGGATACGCAAGGCATCCAGCACGAGTCTCCCTGCGGGCGCAAAGATTATGGCGCTCTGCACTTTTGCCGGAGGTGTATCATCAGCACCCCCGGCCCAAACCGCTCCCAGGTCTCTGGCAAGCTTGCGGTGCTCCTCGCTTCTGGTGAAAACAAACACCTGGCAGCCCCGGTGCTTCGCTATCTGAATAACGATATGAGCAGAGGCCCCGAATCCGAAGAGGCCGAGGCGTCCCCCTTTTTCTATCTCCGATAATCTCAGGGCGCGGTAGCCGATTACGCCTGCGCAGAGCAGCGGCGCAGCCTCGATATCTGAGAACCCTTTGGGGATGGGATAAGCGAAATCCTCGGATACTACCGTATACTCAGCATAACCGCCGTCCACATCGTAGCCCGTGAACCTGGCCTTCTCGCAGAGGTTTTCCTTCCCTTTAAGACAGAACTCGCACTTCCCGCATGTGAAGCTGAGCCAGGCCACTCCGACTTTATCACCCACCCTGAATCGGGTAACCTTTCTGCCGACTGACTCCACCACGCCTACAATCTGATGCCCCAGGATGATAGGCAGCTTCTTCGAGAGTAGTTCTCCTTCCACGATGTGAAGGTCGGTATGGCATATTCCGCAGATCAGGATTTTGAGACGTACTTCTTTAGGCCCCGGCGTCGGTCTTTCAACCTCAGCCATCACCAGAGGTTTCTTTTCGATGGGGCATGGTCCCTTGAGAAGCATCGCTTTCATTTTTTTATCTATAGAAAGGTTCTTGAGAACTAGCGACCGATTACATGTAAAAATTCGTCCTCGTCGATCTCAAGCTGTTTCAGGATATCAGAAAGAAGGTAGCGGCTTATAGTTTTGGCAGGATGAAGTGGAATCGGTGCGCGGCGGCAGTCTTGATGATGAAATATCGCATGGCTACCTTTTTGGCGCACTTTTTCGAATCCCAGCACTTGAAGTCCTCTTATGACTTTTCGCGCTTTAAGTGGGAGTAGCTTTGTCATACCGCAACAGTGACCTTTTGGGCATCAATTTCCCGTGGGATTTCCTCTCCGCGCTCTTTGCGATATTCAAGACAGAGTTCGAGAACCTCTTTGATGTTAGCCAAGCATTCTTCATGAGTCTTACCTTGAGCATGTGCCTCAGGAATCAGAGGGCAACTCGCTATATAGAATCCGTCTGGCGCTTTTCTAATGATGACAGTGTATTCCATTTCTCGCCTCCACCAGCACAATTATAACACGGCTGCAGTTATGCTATTAAACACGATGATTCTATACTTCTACCCTTCGAACCCCAGCCACTTCTCCCCGCCAGGGGGCAGGACATCTAAGGGTTCGCCGCACAGCTTTGCTTCGAGCGTTGACTTTAATACTTCGATGGGGACTCGTATCTGCCTCATCTTGTCGCGTTCCCGGATAGTCACCTGCTTATCTTCGAGCGACTGAAAATCTATGGTGACGCAGAAAGGGGTGCCTATCTCGTCCTGCCTGCGGTAGCGTCTGCCGATGCTCTGGGCATCGTCATATTGCACCATCCAACAACTGCGCAGGCTGTTGTAGACCCCCCGGGATATCGGCAGTAGCTTCTCGTTCCGGCTCAGGGGAAGGATGGCGACCTTTATCGGAGCCAGAGCGTAGTGAAGTCTCAATATTACCCTTAAGCCCTCCTTGTCCTTCTCTTCATCGTAGGAATCTGCCAGGAAAGCCAGAACCGAGCGGTCAACCCCTGCCGAGGGCTCGATGACAAAGGGAAAGAAATGCTGCTTGGTCTCCTCGTCGTAGTATTTCAGGTCCTTGCCGCTGAATTTGGCGTGCTGCTGCAGGTCGAAGTCAGTGCGGTTGGCGATGCCCTCAATCTCCGACCAGCCGATGGGGAAGAGGTATTCTATGTCGTAGCAGTCACGGGCGTAGTGGGCAAGCTCATCCTTGGCATGTTGACGCAGCCTGAGATTTTCTTTTTTAATGCCCAGGTTGCTATACCAGTTGAATCTCTCCTCGACCCAATGCTTGAACCACTGCTCGTCGCTGCCGGGCTTGACGAAGTATTCTATCTCCATCTGCTCGAATTCGCGCATACGGAAGATAAAGTTGCC
>JBBIRL010000044.1:0-7203 GCA_037441825.1 Dehalococcoidia bacterium
TATTCTATTCACCCCTTTTATCTTCTGCAAATCTCCTCTTATGGCTGATAAAGGCTCTTCCAACTGTGAGATGGAATAGGCCGCATAACCGAAAGACGAGGGCTTGCCTTCGAGCTTCAGAAGATAATCAATGTGCTCCAGTATAACTACCACCAAATCGTTTTGTTCCAGAATGTCACGATAAAGCGCGGGCGGCATGCGCTTAGGCACTTTATATTTCTGGGCGATGCTATTAAATCGCTGACTTATCAGGCTGTAATATTCTTTAGTTGCCTCACCCCACTGGTTTCCCCTGTATATATTCTGGTATTCCGAAATAAGCTCAGGATGGGTCTTCTTCAGTACATCGAGGAAGTAATCCTTCTGTCTGCCATCCTTCAGAGTCATGCCTCCAAAGATGACAAAGTCTACACCTGCTTCTTTGGCCCTGCTTACAGTCTGCTCCAGCAATTCCGAGGTATCAGTTATGAAAGGAATAACGGGAAGCAGAAACATGCCGCAGGCGATGCCTTTGTCTTTGAAGAAGACCATCGTTTGCAGCCGCTCGTCCGGAGGCGGAACGCCAGGTTCAAAGATAGAGCTCATCCTACCATCCACCGAGGAGAAACTGAAACTGACAATCGCCCTGCTCTGTTCATTGATTTTTTTCAGGATACCAACATCCCGTTTAATAAGCGTAGATTTGGTAAGCATGTGCACTGGGAAATTGAATTCATACATCAACTCGAGGGCTTTTCGAGTCAGCTCATACTTCTTTTCGATAGGCTGATAGCTATCGCCGACGCCACCGCCCAATATGATGAAGCTCCGTTTAAATGGGAAGCGTTTTCTTTTAGGGTCCAATTCACGGCGTAAGAGCTCTATGGCATTTACCTTGACCGTGACATCCCTGCCAAACTCACCGTCCACATAGTAGCTCTCAGCGCGTCCATCGCAGTAAACGCAGTTGTGGGTGCATCCTCTATAGAGGTTCATGCCGTAGCGGGAAATAAACCAGGAGTCAATCTTCTTGTGCTTGCGCAATACGGATTTAGCTTCAACTTCTCTGATAGTCAATGCACTGATATATCATTCCCTGTATTTACATTTGTCCACTTTTAGAAATTGCTTTAAAAATCCCTCAACAACCCTTAAGAGGTGACCTCGCCCCTGCAGCCCGGACAGGCACCAAATCGCAGAAATAGAAACGGTTGTCTCTGAGAACAACCTTGCCTCTTCTGAAGCGTATCCGCTCTTGAAACATCGGCCCGTCGTAGACAAAGGAGTGGAACTCGCCGTTCTCGCCGCAGGGGTCGACCTTCGGAGGAAGCTCAGACAAGAAGCTGCTATCGAAGTACCTGCCCGCAAATTTCCCATCGAGAGATTGCGAGTCGACGCAGGTAATCACCGCTTTAAAATCCAAATCCATGAAGGTGTGAGCAAGCTCGGCGGTGTCCCGTTTCCAGATGGGAAATATGCCTTTCATGCCTACCTGGGCCAGGTTATTCTCGCGGTATTTGCGCAAGTCCTCCAGGAAGATGTCCCCGAAAACCACTGAGGAGACGCCCTGGCTCTTGTATTGCAGCAGCTTGTCTTTCATCTTTGCTTCGTACTCTTCGTTGGAAGAGTTCCTGGTGATGTAGAGCATTTCGAGGGGCAATCCCAAAGACTGCGCCTGCTGCTCCAGCAGGATGCGGCGCACGCCGTGCATGCTGATTCGGTCGTAGTCTTCGGTTACACTGGTCAGCAGCGCTGCTATCTCGTAATTATGGAATTTCCGCAGCACATAAAGAGACATGGCGCTGTCTTTGCCGCCGCTCCAGGTAAAGAGTACTTTCTCGGTCACTAATTATGCTCCTTTCCTCTATGGCACATATGGGGATATTAAACAGCGTTTGGTGACTATTATCAACCCCCTTGTATCCTCTTCAGGATAGGGAAAAGGGCGCACAGCCGTGCGCCCCTACGCTGTTTTTAATGCGACAGGTTCAATTCGGTAAGACAGGTTCCCCAGCCTGTCCCAATTGTAGGGGCGACCCGATGGGTCGCCCCTAATGTATTATTCTCACCTTCGCCAGGAATCCAAATTCCCTGGATAGATTAGAGCATCCGCTCCAATCCTACCTGTAGGGGCGGGTTTCAAACCCGCCCTAGAACCCTAATAATCAGTAGTGTAGGGGCACGGCATGCCGTGCCCCTACCTTGAATCTCACGGCTTCCACTTAACCCTTGGGGATAAGTCTAATCTCGAAGAGTTTGGGCCAGAGCTTGCCGGTAACAAACAGGCGGTCATGTGCCACATCATAGGCGATACCGTTCAGGACATCTACAGGCTGGCTCCGGTCTTCCGCGCTCAAAAGCCCGGTCAGGTCTATCCATCCCAGCACTCGACCCGTCTGAGGGTCAATCATTGCGATGCGGTCAGTCAGCCAGACATTGGCATAGATTTCACCATTCACATATTCCAACTCGTTGAGGTTGACCACCGGCCCACTATCGTCGAAAACCTGCACGCCGCCGATCTCCTTAAACGTCTCCGGGTCTAAGAAATGCAATGTCGAGGTGCCGTCGCTCATAATCAGGCGCTGTCCATCGTATGTAATGCCCCAGCCCTCGGTGGGGTAATCGAACTCGCGCAGCAAGGCAAAGCTATTCTTATCGTAGACAAAACCGACATGCTGCTGCCAGGTCAGTTGGATTATTTCCTGGTTATAAATGGCGATGCCCTCGCCGTAATACTGGGCTGCCAGGTCTACCTGTTGCAGCACTTTGCCGGTCTCCAACTCGACTTTACGCAGCGAGGAATGCCCTTGACGCCCGGTGCCCTCATAAAGAAAGCCATTTTCATAGGCCAGCCCCTCAGTCCAGGCGCCGGGGTCGTGAGGGTAGGCATTGACAACCTCGTAGCCGTAGTACGAGACAGCAGCGGGGGTCGGAGAAGGCGATAGGGTAAGCAGAGGGTGCTCAGTTCCCGAAGAGGAGCAAGCAAGGGCTGCTCCTGTAATCAGGAGCAGCCCTATTAAGAACAACCTAGAAACACGGTTCATCAAGGCAGCCTTAAATTTTCCCTACTTCCCGTCCTTCCCTCTCAGATAGTTTATCATAGGTTGCGTCACCAGGGGAACTACATCGCCGATCATGTGCGGCATCAGGCTGTCCATCACTCCGGGCATCATCCCGGGCATCTGCTCGGCCATATAGTCGGGCATGGGGATGCGCTCCCCCACCTTCTTCAGCATCAACGGCATCACTTTGGGCATCATCATGGGCAGCAGCCGCGGGAACAGGATGGGGAACATGGGCTTCATCATCTCCAATGTGAACGGAATCTTGCCCATCACTCGCATCATCTTGCCCATGCCGAAGGGCATGGCTTCTATAAGCTCAGGCCACATGGTGCCCATGAGGTCGGCGAATCCCTGCGGGGTCATCAACGCAATCATGCCCTCGAACACAGCCCACTGCCTCTGCACCTCCGGGTTGGGGTCAGGGAACTTGTAACCCAGGGTCGAGGTTGCGAAACGCGCCAGGTCGATGGCCTCTATAGGTATCTTTTTCTTGTCGGCGGTAACGCGGAACTGGAACTCGCAGCAGGGGCAGAGCGCCAGCACCTTGTCTGCGCCAACCTCCAGCGCCTCATCGAGCCGGGTCTTACCCACATCGGCAGCCACCGGCGGGTCTTTGATCAGGGTGAGCACACTGCCGCAGCAATGCGCTTCCTCATGGTTATAGTCCATCTCCACGAGCTTCACATTGGGTATAGCCTTGATGACCTCGCGGGGCGCTTCGTACACACCGGATACCCGCCCGATGTGGCATGAGTCATGCCAGGTAACCATAGTAGGGGGAAGATTATTCGCAGGGAACTTGAACTGGCCTGACTTTATCTTATCCGCCACCAACTCGCTGTAATGCTTCGTTTGGATATTGTATTCAATGCCCAGCTTCTTGGCCCAGACTGGGTAGGTGTGCCGCCACATCATATGGCAGGCGGGACACGAGGTTATTACAGTATCGGCGCCGGCAGCCTTGGCCGCCGCAATGTTCTTCTTTATGGTTTCGGCGAAGACGTCCCACTTGCCGCTCATCAACATGGGTATGCCGCAGCAGTTCTCTTTCTCGCCCAGGTAGCTGAAGTCCACGCCAGCAGCATCGAGTAAGCGCACGGTGGCCATGCCTATATCATGCTCCACATAGCTGGCAGTGCATCCAGCGAAATAGATTGTCTTTGCTTTATGGGCAGGGCCATGCTTCTCCTTAAGGTCCTGGGGAAACCAGGCAGCGCGGTCCTTGCGATAGCCAGCCCAGATATCGCCCTGCTTCCTGGTTGCCGCCGCCATCATCTCAAAGGGCGGGATGGTCATCATCTTCTTCTCGTCAATGAGAAGGCCACGCAGCTTCATCCAGGCCGGCTCGATGGGCAATAAAGCCGAGCAACGCACGTTGCATAGCTCGCAGGTGGTGCAGGCCAGTATGGTGTGAGCCATGAACTGATCCCACTTCTCACGACCCTCCATGTACTCACGCAGCCAGTACCACTTGCCCCGCGGCGACTGGCTCTCCCAGCCCCTGCCATAGAACTGGTCGCACTCCTCGACACAGTAGCCGCACTGAGAGCAGCCGTAGGCATACCACGCCACATCGGCAGGGATGCCGCGCACAGGCTTGTCGGGAAGCTCGCCGATCTGGGGGATAACTCTGTTGCCGAAGGTACGGATGAGGGGCTCGAAGGTACTTGCCAGGCCCATGAACGCGCCCATCAAACCGTTGCCGATAACCTTGCCGGGGTTAAGGATATTCCTGGGGTCTACCTGAGACTTGTACGCCTTCAATCTGCTGGCCCGTTCCTTGCCCAACACCTCGGGCGCTTTCTTGGCGAAGTAAAGCCCGGTAGCGTAAGCACGTCCGCCGTTCTTTTCAGCGATCTTGATAATGGTCAGGGCCAGACTGAACACGAAGTTGTAATTGAACTTGCGCTGGTCGCTGGGAATGAACCCCAGGATCACCACCTCAGGCTTGCCATTGGAGCCCTCCCGTATAATGACGCCCTCCTTGACCACAGGCTGATGCACCTTGCGCTCTATCTCGGTCATCACGTTGCCCAAGGATGAGAGAGGGATCACCACTTCAGCAGGCACCAGGCTGGGCCCCAGGCGCTTAACCACCATAAGCTTGAAACGTTCCTTCCACTCGTGTTGAGCAATACGATCATTGAGTATCTCCGCCTCGCAGAGCTTCAGCATTTGAGGCAGCTTGCCCATAACGGCAGCACGGTCTTTCTTGCGGAAAGCCAGGGTAAGTATGTAAGCGGCCGGCAATAGCACCCGTTCCTCCACAGGATGGCCGTAATGCTCCCTCAAGGGAGCCCTGTTTTTCAGCTCAGCCATACGCGGGTTGATGAATATCAAAGACCAGATGGGCAGCTTTTCGTCGATCAAAGCCTGCACGAACTTCTGCATATCTTGAGGGTCGGGGCAACCGATGGCAACAATCTCCAGTTCATCCAGAGGCATGACCCGGACGGTGACCTCGCTGATAAAGCCCGTGATGCCTTCAGCGTCCGATATTACGTCAAGCTCCTTACCGCTGAACTCCTTGACCTCGCCGTTGGGCAACACCACGCGCGCGCTGACGACGTTGTCGGGGAACCAACCTGCCTCGTAGGAGCCAATGCCAGCACCGCCCTGAGCCAGCCAGCCACCGACTGTGGACGAGGGATAGCTTGAAGGATATAGCCTCAAAGTCAATCCCTGCTTAGCAAGCTCCCTGTCCAGCTTCTCCCATATCACGCCAGCCTGCACGGTGACCGTCTGAGCCCTGGGGTCAATTTTGATTATCCGATTCATGCGGTAGAAGTCGACCACCACGCCGTTTTTCACAGGCAAGACGCCACCGTAGCCAGACGAAGCCTTGCCGCGGGGAGTGAGCGGCACCCTATGTTCAGCAGCCCAGCGCAGCAGTTCCACCAACTCCTGCTCCGTCTGGGGCTGCACCACTGCCTCGGGCGTGGTATTGCCAATGAGCGGTTTGATTAAACCGGGCACGGCAGCTATATCGTGTCCATAGAGCTTGCGCTCCATCTTGCGGAAACATACGCGGCTGCCGAATTTACCTTCGAGATATGCCTGCTGCTTGCTGTTTATCTTGCCCATCGAACCCTCCCATATTACCTGCCTAAGCTCGTTTGCCACGACGTCCAAGGGATTTAACCAGGGCCTGATTCTGAGACAACTGGTCTGCAAGAACCTCGCGCACCAGGTCGCAGGCCTTGCCTATCTTGGGATTGGCCAGGCTATAGTAGATAGTGGTTCCTTCGCGGCGCGTGGTGACGATGCCCCCTTCTCTGAGGATAGCCAAGTGCTGCGAGACATTGGCCTGCGGCAGGCCCAGACTGGAGACCAGTTGGCCCACCGATGCCTCGCCATCCCGAAGCTCATGGAGAATCATCAAGCGCTTGGCGTCAGCCAGAGTCTTGCAGATGCTGGCCTGGTGTTTGAATAGCTGAATCTGAGATTCTTCTATCATAGATTCAATCTTTATATTATAATATTCTAATCTATGAATATTGTAGAGGATATCAATCGGTATGTCAAGACAAATAGACGAGTGTGCCGCGAAGATTTTACCTACTTTTTCTGTACGAACAGTCTCAATACCTTCGGGATTGTGTGCTCCCGGGTTCTCTGGCAAATGGGCTTCACTTCCCTGCATTCTTTATTTACCTTTATAATTTCGAGTTGAAGACTCCGTATTGACAGGTTTTACAAATCATTGTATCATTAGGAAAACAGTTGCCTACTACCTAATTGAAAAATTATTTGCGAAGCTATTTTTATGGGATTTGAAACGCAGGATGTCGAGAGGAAACTCCTCTCAATCCTTAAAGTTCTAAGCGATTCTCAGGAGACCCTGGGAGCCAGGGTCATAGCTCAACGACTGAAGGGCTACGGCATTGAACTGGGAGAGAGGGCAGTCAGATACCACCTCAAGCTGATGGATGAGCGCGGCCTGACCCGCCTCGCGGGTCGAGACGGCCGTCTGCTCACCGAGCAGGGGATGGAGGAAGTAAGGAGCGCCCTCGTTAAATACAAAGTCGGGTTCGCTATCTCCAGGATCGAGCTGCTCGCCTTCCGCACCGACTTCGACTTCGAGAAACGCTGCGGCCTCATTCCTGCAAACGTCTCCTTTTTCCCCAGGGAAAAGTTCAAGAAGGCACTTCAGATG
>JBBIRL010000044.1:7213-9521 GCA_037441825.1 Dehalococcoidia bacterium
CTCCAGGAGATGAGACCAGCTTTTGAATCGGGGCTCTGCGTGAGCGACCTTGTAGCTGCAGCTTCTGAGGGAGAAAAGCTGGGTGAGTTTGTTGTTCCCAAGGGTATGACTGGATTGGCTACCGTTTGCAGCATCGTGATTAATGGCTCTATGCTCAAGGCCGGGGTTCCTATGGACTCCCGGTTCGGTGGAATACTACAGATTCGAAATCGTAAACCCTTCCGCTTCGTAGAACTTATCCAATATGCAGGCTCGTCTTTGGACCCTTCAGAGGTATTTATCAGGGCCAGGATGACCTCTGTAGGGGAGGCAGCAAGAAGGGGCGAGGGTAAGATACTGGCCAACTTTCGTGAGATACCAGCACTCTGTCGCGGTATAGCGGAGAAGGTGGTGACAGGGCTCAAAGAGGCTGGCCTGGGTGGCCTATTAGTAATGGGGAATACCAGCGAGCCAGTGTGTGAAATCCCTGTGGAGCTCAACCGAATCGGGATGATCCTCTTGGGTGGAATGAATCCCGTGGCCGCTGCTGAGGAAGCTGGCGTGGAGGCAGAAAACCATGGCATGAGCACTATTATGGAGTATGGGAACTTAATTAAATTTCAGGAGTTGTAAATGGATATAGTGAAAGTCATACCTTGTCTGGATATAAAGGACGGGAGAGTGGTCAAGGGAGTAAAGTTTATAAACCTGAAAGATGCCCGCGACCCTGTGGAGGCAGCGAAGGCTTATTGCAAGGAGGGGGCAGACGAACTCGTCTTCCTCGATATCTTCGCTACCGTGCAGAACAGGAAGACCAGATTGGAATGGGTTAAGAAGGTCTGCGATGTGGTAACAGTTCCCTTCGCCGTAGGGGGCGGTATAGCGAGCATTGAGGATATGCAGGAGTTGTTCAAAATGGGGGTGAACAAGGTCTCCATCAATACTGCTGCTGTGAAAAACCCTGACCTGATAAAACAGGCTGCCAAGAAATTCGGCAAAGAAAAGCTCGTTGTTGCCATTGATGGGAAAAAGAACCCTAAAAGCAGTAAATCACCGAGGCTGGAGGTGGTGATTAAGAGCGGCACCGAGGGGACAGGGCTCGATATCGTGAAATGGTCGAAACAGGTGGAGAAGCTGGGCGCCGGAGAGATTCTGCTTACCAGCAAGGACGCTGATGGTACAAAGAAGGGATATGACCTGGAGATGACGAAGGCGTGTGCAGAAGCGGTCTCCATCCCTGTTACTGCTTCAGGCGGTGCGGGCAAATTGGAGCACCTCTATGAAGCTGTAGCAATTGGCAAGGCATCGGCGGTGCTGTGTGCTTCGGTTTTCCACTTCGGGGAAATATCGATTCCTGAAGCTAAGAAGTATCTCAAGGGGAAAGGGATTCCCGTAAGGCTCTAGACCAGGGAATGCAAAGGGGAGTGAAAAGAGTTTTAGATATTCTCGAATAAAGCAAAATCAGTTGATAAGGAGTATCAAAGATGAACCTGAGACGGCCAAATTCTAACGAGGCTACCAGATCAGCCAATCGCTCTCGCGATGTTGTGCCTAGCAGCGGCATTTGTACGCGTTGCATCGATGGCTGCCGGGGGAATTGTGAGGTATTCAAGGCATCATTTCGCAGCAGAGAGTTGATATACCCGGGCCCATTCGGCGAAATAACCGCTGGCTGTGACAAGGACTATCCCATTGATTACTCACATCTCAATATCCAGGGATATGCCCTCGGGGCTAAAGGATTACCCAAAGGTGTTAAGGGGAATCCTGACACAGCTATTTTCCCTGCTGTGAATACCGAGACTGAGTATGGCTGGACCAAGAAGGTCAAGATGAAGATTCCTATCTTCACCGGTGCCCTTGGTTCCACCGAGATAGCCCGCAAGAACTGGGAGCACTTCGCCATCGGCGCTGCCATCAGCGGGGTCACCCTGGTTTGCGGCGAGAACGTTTGCGGCATCGACCCGAAGCTTGAGCTTGACTCCAAGGGCAAAGTGGCTTTATCACCTGATATGGATCGCCGCATTGAGATATACAGGCGCTACCACCAGGACTATGGCGAAATCCTGGTACAGATGAATGTAGAGGACACCAGGCTGGGTGTCGCCGAGTATGTTCACAAGAAGCACGGCCTCGAAACTATTGAGTTGAAATGGGGGCAGGGCGCTAAATGTATCGGAGGAGAGATTAAGGTCAATAGTCTGGATAGGGCATTGGAGCTCCAAAAACGCGGATATCTTATAACCCCCGACCCTTCAAATCCCGTTAACCAGGCTGCCTTCGGGAGCGGCGTGGCCTGCGCCGGCGGTTGCGTGGACTCAGGCTTCTT
>JBBIRL010000044.1:9531-12041 GCA_037441825.1 Dehalococcoidia bacterium
GCCTCGACCAGATACGGTCGATGGCCGGTTTCATGCCTGAAAACGAATCGTTCATCGCCAACATGTCGGCCGTGTCTTTCATCCGAATGATGGCGGAGCTGTCCGGGCTGCCTTCGGAAGCGGCGCTATCAAGGAGTTCGAGCGGCACAGCCGCCTCGGTTTCATTGATGAAGATGGTTTCTACGCTGAAGTCAAGAGGTTAAGGGATATCGGGTTCAAACGAATTACCTTGAAGACTGGTGCTTACGGCCTGCGCGAGCTGGCTATGGCCATCAAATGGGGTTCGAAGGCCAAAATCGACCTGGTTACTATAGACGGTGCTTCCGGCGGAACCGGCATGAGCCCGTGGCCCATGATGGAAGAATGGGGCATGCCGAGCCTGTATCTCCATGCCGCAGCCTGCGAGTTTTGCCAGAGGTTGGCTGATAAAGGCGAGCGCCCCCCTGATATAGCCTTTGCCGGAGGATTCAGCAGCGAAGATGGCGTGTTCAAGGCGCTTGCCCTGGGCGCACCGTTTGCCAAAGCGGTTTGCATGGGACGAGCTTTGATGATCCCGGGCATGGTGGGCAAGAACATTGCCGTCTGGCTTAAGGAAAACAACTTGCCCAAGACAGTAAGTGAATTTGGTTCAACTCCAGAGGAGATCTTTGTCTGTTGGGAAGCTGTTTCGAATATAGTCGGCAAGAGTGAGATGAAGGACATCCCATTGGGTGCTGTGGGAATCTACAGCTACGCTGAGAAAATCAAGGTGGGATTGCAGCAATTGATGGCAGGTGCCAGATGCTTCAACGTGCCAGCTATCAGCAGGAAAGACATCATGTCCTTGACCGAGGAATGCGCTAAGGTCACTGGGATACCCTATCTGATGGATGCCTACAGGGAAGAGGCCATGAAGGTTCTCGACAGCTAGTTCCGAGATTCGACAGAAAAAGCGGGCTCCGACAGATGTCGGAGCCCGCTTGCTTTTCTTGCCCTCCGTTTACTATAACGGTTCATTTCAGAAATTGCTGAAGGCTTACCTTGACTGTTACCTGATTTTGTGGCATCTTTGTAATATATTGAGAGGATTATCTCAGCCCACCAGATAGCCTAATACGAAAGGAGGTGCTATGCCGTTCAATTGGGGGCCGAATTTCATTGTTCCATCGGAGGCACTGAAATCCTATTCAGGTATCGTGTTGCTGCGAGAGGAATACGATGAAGAGCTACTGGAGAAGGAGTTGGAGGAGCTCGGCATCGCAGGGGTCGTAGAGAAAGTCACCAATCCCTGGTATTACCGCAAGAAGAATACAGATACCTGGATTAAAATCGGAGAATCCCGTAATAGGGCGCAAAACTTTCCGGTCACCTGGGATACGTCAGCTCTGAAAAACGGGAAATATGAAGTATTAGGACTTATGCATGTCTTCGTAAGGGCTGGGAACAAGGAGCATGCCATTGCCAGGCAGAGCATTGTGGAAGTCGCGGTTAAGAACTGACGGCAGGACAAAAATTCTGCGTCAGATGTGGAGGGGCAGGTCTGAGACCTGCCCCTACTTTGCAATAACTTGCTCATTGCGCGTCTTATCATCCACACCATGTTAAAAGTGCAAAAAGAGGCATTCATAGCTTGAGCTCCCCCATTTTTGATGTTATCATAGCGGCACGATTGTAATCCAAACGACTCTCGCTGAATGAAGATATGCCAGCATTAAATTGGAATCCATTTGTGGATTGGTTAGGCAATTAAGGAGTGTTTGTGGGGTCTGTCATAACGGATCACGCCCGTTTTGAGGCTCAGAGACGCAATATTGATCTGCATTTTGTTGAATCAATTATTGAAAGCCCACAACAGAAAGTATCCTCTCGCAGAAACAGGATCGTATTTCAAAGCAAAGTTTATGATAAAATTCTAGGTAAAGAAATGCTGATGAGAGTGATTGTAGAGCAGTCGGGTGATATACTCAAGGTGATTAGTATTTATAAAACGAGTAAAATAGGTAGGTACTGGGTGAAGGGAGGTAGGTAATGAGAGTTATTTATGACCCGGAAACTGATACGCTCGACCTAATATTTAGAGACGAGATAGTGTTGGAAAGTGACGAGGTTCGAGAGGGGATTATTATAGACTATGGGCAGGATGGGAAACTTGTTTCTATCGAAGTCTTAGATGCTTCAGAGCATGTTGGGGAGCCAGAAACTATGGTATACCAATCTAAAGGTGTGAAGCTGTCATCCGGCAAGTGAGCCATATCTCTAAAGGGATTAAGCCACGAGCAAAATCAAGGGGATGTCCTTCATTGAGGGATGTCCCCTTCTTAACAATCTTTGTAGGTATAGTTAAAAAATGCGATCAGGATGGAAGGTGAATAATATAATGGCGGATTTCATTCTTTCAAAGAGCAGATTATATCTATTGGCTTTCTTGTACGCAGAGTAGTTCATGAGCCTTTTTATCTATACTCTCAGGGATAGGGACTAGTACCTAATTGCGCAAGAAAGCGTAATAAACGAGATTCTTCGCTGACGCT
>JBBIRL010000045.1:0-11972 GCA_037441825.1 Dehalococcoidia bacterium
GCATGTTGGTAAGCTTTTAAGCCCCTTCCTCCAAGGCAGGGCTTCCCTGAGCGAAGCCGTTGCCCCGCAGTTGGCTACAATGAAAAAGCAGCATAAAAGTGGTGTGAGGGCACTGACTTCATAGCTCCCCTGCAAAAGCAGGGGAGGGGATGAATATTATGGAGATGCAAACAGAGCAGACGCCCCGTAAAAAGAACGTCCCGCTGCTGAAGAGGAAGCGGGTTATCTTCGTCGGGGCAATAGTGTTGATAGCTATAGCCGCTCTGTCCTATATAGGCGTAAGCAAATTCGCCACATACGACATTACAGTGAGCGAATTCGTGGCAAAAGCTGGTTCCTTTACCGGCAAACAGGTACGGGTAGTCGGTGAGATCGTCCCCGGTTCTGTGAACCAGGATACCAAGAATTTCACCCTCAGTTTCACTATTGCTGATGGTAATGTAAGCCTTCCTGTCGTCTACCAGGGCGTTGTACCCGATACATTCAAGGAGGGCACTGATATCGTGGTGGAGGGTAAAAGCGACCAACAGGGAGTGTTCCAGGCAAGCCAGCTAATCACCAAGTGTCCGGCGAAATACGAGCCTTCGGGTTAATTTTATTCATGCGGTATAAACAGGAGTTTGGTCTGTGGCTGATATCGGTTATATAGCACTGGTTTTGGGCTTTGTTGTCTGTATCTGCTCAGCAATCGCCTCATTCTGGGGGCAGATGAGGAAAAACTCGAAACTGACAGCCAGTGCCCAAATCGGCGTATTCGTCGTCTTCGGGTTGGTTACCTTATCTGCGATAGTCCTCATTTACGCCCTGATGACCCACGATTTTCGGCTGGGGTATGTCGCCTCCTATACCAGCCGCGATATGTCCTGGCCCTACCTTTTCAGTGCCTTCTGGGCCGGTAATGCCGGCTCGCTGCTATTATGGGGGTGGTTGCTCACCTTCTTTGCAGTGGTCATGGTGCTCTGGCGAAGAAAGACTACCAAGGAGCTGCTCCCTTACGCTTCATCAGTAGTGATGTTGACTTCTGCCTTCTTTCTACTGCTGCTCGCTTTCATTGTCAACCCATTCGCGAAGCTATCTGTGGTACCGACTGATGGCAGCGGACTGAACCCCCTGCTGCAAAATCCGGGCATGATTTTCCACCCCCCGGCTCTGCTGGCCGGATTTGCCGCATTGACACTTCCCTTCGCTTTCGCTATGGCTGCCCTGATAGCCAAAAGGAAAGACCGTGACTGGCTGGTCGATCTGAGACGATGGGCATTGATTGCCTGGATATTCCTGAGCGTAGGCAATGTACTGGGGGCTTGGTGGGCTTACGTCGAGCTGGGGTGGGGTGGATACTGGGGTTGGGACCCTGTAGAGAACATGTCGTTTATACCCTGGGTGGTAACCACAGCCCTGCTTCACTCTATAATCGTGCAGCGCACAAAAGGGAGAAATAGACTCTGGACTATCGGATTAGCCATCATTGCTTTCAACCTGCCTATCCTCGCTACCTTCATCACCCGTACCGACGTGCTGTCCTCGGTACATGCCTTCAACAATACCGGCATGGGACCCGCATTCCTTGGTTTCATGGAATTGGGACTGATTATTCCTTTGGTTTTGCTCTATAGCCGCCGCAACCTTCTCAAGAGTGACCAGGAACCAAGCCCCACCCTCTCCAAAGAAAGCGGTTTTCAAGCCATCAATATCGTTTTCCTTGCAGTTTCCGCTATTGTTCTCATAGCAACACTATTTCCTCTCATCTCCGAACTGGCAGGAGGGAGTAAAGCCAACCTGACACCTTCTTTCTACAACATAGTAATCGGCCCTATCTTCCTGGTGCTAATCCTGCTCATCGGAATCTGCACCCTCATAGGATGGCGACATGAAGCAGCCCTGACCTTGCTGCGAAGATTAAGCCTCCCTCTGATAATATCCCTAGTACTGGGTATAACACTGGCGCTTGCTACATCGATAGCAGGCTGGGTTGCAGTTTCTTTCGCCTTGTGTGCCTTTGCAGCCTGCACCATTCTTATTGAGGCATACCGCATGATAAAAGCGCGGAGCCAGGCAAGGAGTGAGAGCCCTGTCAAAGCGCTCGCAGGGTCACTGAGCGGCAGCAGAATGCGGTACGGCGCGATGATAATACACCTGGGCATCATCCTTATCGCTGTCGGCGTTATCGGCTCTTCTGCCTTGACAACACAGAAGGATGTCTCACTTGCCCCCGGAGAGTCAACAACCCTGAACCAATATACTCTGACCTATAACGAACTGCAAAGTCGCTCCACGCCGTCCATGTATACTGTGAGAGCTATCCTGTCCGTGCAAAACAGCGGTCATGCTATTGAGCAACTCACGCCCGAGAAGCTATTTTACTTCAGCTATGCGCAACCGGTGACCGAGGTCGCCATCCACTCTACTCTGCGCGAAGATTTATACGTCATTCTGGCGGGGTGGAGCAGTGATAACACTGCCCAATTTACCATAATGGTCAGACCTGCTGTAAAATGGATATGGATTGGAGGCGGATTCCTCATGTCCGGAGGTCTCATTGCCCTTTGGGCACCAAGGAGGGCAAAACCTAAAACACCTGAAAGTGGAAAGGGTTTGCCTGACCAAATGGATACGTAACAGGAGATTCAGCTAACAATGAATGGTGCGGCTGCACAGACCGACGGGTATGCTATAGAGGTTAAACGGCTGATTAAGGCCTATGGCGAACATTACGCCCTGAGAGGCATAGACATGAGCGTCAAATGGGGGGAGTTCCTTGCCATCTTCGGACCTAACGGAGCCGGGAAGACCACTTTACTCAAGGTGTTAGCCACCATAGTCAAACCCTCATCAGGCGGTGTGTCGGTCGCCGGATTCGATTTGAGGGAAGATGCGGTCAAGGTCAGGCACCGCATCGGGGTAGTCTTCCACCAGCCGCTGTTATATGATGACCTGAGCGCTTACGAAAACCTGAGATTCTATGGTAGGATGTACGAGGTCCCCGATTTGAAAGACAGGATAAACCAACTGGTAGCGCAGGTTGGACTTGAATCTCGCCTGCACGACCCTGTACGCACTCTGTCTCGAGGAATGCAGCAGAGGCTGGCTATCGCCCGGGCATTGATTCACGACCCGCCCATCCTGCTTCTGGATGAGCCGGGCACCGGCCTGGACCAACAGGCGAGCGCCATGCTTGCCGACATCATTATTTCGACACTCACTAAACAACGCACTGTAATTATGACCACCCATAGCCTGGAACAAGGGGCAGCTCTGGGCAACCGCATAATGATTATGGCCGACGGCAAGATTGCCTATGAAGAGTCGAAACAACTGGACATCAGCAGCCTTCGAGAAGTCTACTACCAACATACCGGGGTGAAGAATTGAGAAGTGCCGCTGGTAAAACTCTAGCCATAGTGTGGAAGGATATCACCTCTGAGATGCGAACGAAGGAGATTGCAACCTCACTGGTTGCCTTCGCACTGCTTGTAATAGTAGTGGTCAGCTTCACCCTGGAGCCAGGCCAGAATACAAGCTCGATCGCTGCGGGTATCCTCTGGGTTGCCTTTACCTTTGCCGGAGTATTAGGCTTGAGCCGCTCCTTTGTCATAGAGAAGGACAAAGGTTGCCTTCAAGGGCTGATGTTATGTCCAGTAGATAGAAGTATTCTCTACCTAGGAAAGATGCTTAGTATCCTGGCCTTTATGATAGTGGTTGAGGCAATCATACTGCCTGTCTTCATCGTCCTTCTCGACCAATCAGGGTTTCCGCCTCAACTGGCAGTCATTGCGCTACTTGCCACCATTGGTTTTGCTGCTGTGGGAACACTGTTCTCAGCTATGGCAGTCAACACCAGAGCACGAGAGGTGATGATGCCCCTCCTCTTCCTTCCCGTAGCATCGCCGGTAATCATTGCAGCCATAAAATCCACCGGGCTGGTGCTATCGGGTGAATCCTGGGGTGCTATAGCATCGTGGCTGGGAGTGATGGCAGCTTTCGACGCAATCTTCCTAGCGGTCTCACCGCTGGTATTCGAGTTTGTAATCGAGGAATGAGGACTCAAAAACAAATGCAGAGCTTGAAACAAAATGCGCGCATCACGAATGGCCTTCTCGGACTCACCTTCGTGGTCATGATAGCAGCGCAGTTTCTCATCTTCGTTTACGTACCCACCGAGCGGACAATGGGCGTAGTGCAGAGGATATTCTATTTCCATGTTCCTCTGGGCTGGAACGCATTCCTTGCCTTTGCGGTTGTCTTTGTATGCAGCATTCTCTACCTGCGCAGCAGGGATATGAAGTGGGATAGGCTGGCTCGCTCCTCAGCAGAAATTGGCTTGCTCTTTACTACTCTGGTCCTTATAACAGGGACAATCTGGGACAAGCCGGCGTGGGGGACCTGGTGGACATGGGACCCACGCCTCACCGCTACCCTTATCCTGTGGTTCATCTACATTGCCTATCTGCTTGTGAGCGCGTATGCTACGGAGGCATCCCAGGGGGCCAGATACGCCGCAGTGTTAGGCATCATCGGTTTCCTGGACGTTCCTATCGTTGCCTTGGCTATTGTTCTGTGGCAAACTCAGCACCCAAGCCCGCTCATCTTCGAAGGGGGGTTAACAGACTCCATGCTGCTGACCCTTATAGTATCCATTATCGCCTTCACTCTGTTGTATGCCAGCTTACTTATCCTGAGAACTTCGTTAAGACAGGATGCAGATGAGATTAAAAAGTTGAAGCAATATATGGAATAAAGGAACTAAAATGGAAAACTGGGGCTACTTGGTAGCAGCTTATACTATAATCTGGGTTGTGCTCTCTATCTACATATTTACTCTTTACCGCAGCCAAAGGCGATTGCGCCGCGATATCGATTCTCTGAAGGACAAGTTGAAGGGGAGTTGAACTAAACCTTGACCTGTCAAGGTCGTCAGATGGGACTTCTTACACTCGATGCGTTACACTATCCGACACGGTACCGAGATTGACACCGGAAAATACGATATATACAATTAAGAACAATTGGGAAGAAAATGGATGGCACTACAGAGCATCATTGGGCGAACCTGATCGATGTTCTACGTGTCAGTATCGACATGAGGAAGCAAACGGGTGTCTGTCGAGTGTATCCCTTCAATACGAGAAAAACCATACGGAATGCCGCTAAGGCTTTATAATAATGGAGAGCAGGCTAAAAAAGTTTATTGAAATATGTTATAATAAATTTACGAAGGAAGAGTATACGTGTTTTCCCCCAACAACTAGGTGAGGATGACGTTCAGAGTGTTTAGACTCCGCTAAGGTGAGGTCCCCATCTGGCAGTTAGTTATTATAGAAAGATAAACGGAGGATATCTGTGAGCACACCCGCTGTCATGGTACTGCAAATTTTCATTATTGTGTCCTATTTGTACATCATCTGCGCTTACTCGTACAGGCTGATCAAATATATCAGAATGCCGGTACACTTAAGATGGGAGATTTATCCAGTTCCCCATGAAGGGAGTAAATATGGGGGTTCCTATTTTGAAGAACTGGAGTGGTGGAAGAAGACCAGGAAGAAAAACACGATTAAAGACATCTTCTACATAATAAAGGACTACCTCTTTTTCGTACAATATTTTGCCCGGAACAGAAAATACTGGTCTGTGTTATATCCCTGGCATGTTTCGTTCTACTTAATCGTCGCTTTCCACGTTTTTATTGCTTTCGGCGCCCTGGGGTTAATCTTTGGTCTTAATGTATCCACTGCCTCAGCGAATGCTCTGGGACAGGCCCTGTATTACATAGCTCTGGGAACCGGGATTGCCGGCTTCATAATTGGCTGTCTTGGCAGTATCGGTATGCTCATAAGCAGGCTTACCGATGCAGACCTGAAGAAGTTTGCCAACCCGCGGCTTTATTTCAGCTATGTGTTTTACTTTGTGGTCTTCCTTAGCGGGCTGGTAGTCTGGATTGTCTATGACCCCACTTTCGCAGACTACAGGGAGTTCTACAAGAGCGTGGCTACTTTACACAACATAAATCTTACCCCGGCGATAGTTATCCATTCTGTTCTCTTTGCCCTGTTCCTGGTATACATGACATTCACCAAGGCTTCGCATTATGTAACCAAATTTGTCATCTTCTTCGCCACACGCTGGAACGATATTCCAAACGTCAGGGGAAGCAAGATGGAGCAGAAAATACAAGAACGTCTTGACCACGCCGTGAGTTGGTCAGCTCCCCATATCCAGACCGGCGAAAAATGGAGTGAGGTAGCCGTAGAGTCACCATTTTCAGAGAAAAAGGATAAAGAGAAATGAAACAGAAGACAACAGAGAAAATAACAACAGCACATCTGGGCAAACCATGCGAACAGCTCGTTGATATTAAGGCTGGAGATTTAATGGCGCTTCCTTATCCCTACGATGGCACTGATAAGTTCTCAACCATAGCGCAGCTTAAAGAAGAACAGAGAAAGAGATATGAGGCATCGCTTGATGGGGTTCTGGCCGTCAGTATACCCAAACCGGCGAGTCCGGCGGAAGAGAAAGCACTGGTCGACAAATTCCTGTCCGGGCTGAGCAAACTCCTCGATAAAAATGATAACTGGACCTTTCTGCAGCCCCTGAAATTCTCTCTGGATTACTGCGCCAGGTGCCAGACGTGTAACGAAGCCTGCCCGATATTCATATCCAGTGGCAGGCAGGAAATATATCGCCCCACATACCGGTCAGAGGTGTTGCGACAGATTGTAGATAAATATCTGCACGGACAAAGCAAGTTCTCCAACTGGTTTCTGGGGAATAATGTGGAACTCAACTGGACCACAATTTCCAGATTAGCTGAACTGTCTTACAGATGTACGCTGTGCCGAAGGTGTGCCCAGACCTGCCCTGTAGGTATTGACAACGGGCTGATAACCCACGAGCTTCGCAAGTTGTTCAGCCAGGAGCTGGGCATTGCTGCCAAAGAACTCCATGAAACAGGCACAATGCTGCACTTGAAAGCAGGCTCCAGCACAGGTATGAAGCCGAGCGCGTTTTTGGATATTAAGAAGTTCATGGAAGAGGAAATTGAGGAGAAGACAGGCAAGAAGATAGAGATACCCGTCGATAAAAAGGGAGCGGATATCCTGCTTATCCATAATGCCGGAGAATACCTGTCGTGGCCCGAAAATCCGGCAGCCTTCGCCATCATCTTCGATGCCGCCGGACTCAGTTGGACACTATCCAGCGAGCTTGTCGGTTATGACGGAGTAAACTACGGAGTATGGTACGATGATGTCCAATTCAGCAGGGTGGCAATCAAACACGCTCAAATCGCTAAGGAGCTAAAGGTAAATAGAATCGTCGTGGGAGAATGTGGACACGCTCATAAAGCCCTCATAGTCATCGCAGACAGGGTATTAACGGGAGATTTGAACATTCCCAGGGAGAGCTGCATGCCGCTGCTGGAAGAAATCGTATCCAGCGGAAAGCTTAAGCTCGACCCCATGAAGAACAACTTTCCTGTTACTTTGCATGACCCATGCAACTATGTCAGGCTGATGGGGGTTGTCGAACCTCAGAGAAGAATCCTGAGGAAAATCGCCCCTCAGTTCAGAGAAATGACGCCGCACGGCGTGGAAAATTACTGCTGCGGGGGCGGGAGCGGCTTCGCTATCATGCAATCCATGAATTTCCCTAGCTGGAGGTCGGTGATATCGGGAAGAATGAAACTGAAGCAGGTTCTTGGAGCCTTCCAGGATGTCATAAGCCCCGAGGTCAAGAAGTTTGTGTGCGCACCCTGTTCAAACTGCAAAGGTCAGTTTAGAGACCTGTTCAACTACTATAATGTTGGAGCAACATGCAACATCGACTATACGGGTCTGGTCGATTTGATAGTGAACTCAATGGTAGATTTGAAAGAGCCGTTCCTGGAAGTTAAATAAATTTGGTAAGATTTACTGGGGCGAGGTGGTACAAAGTTACCCATCGCCCTTTCGTTTTCTTAGAAAATCTTCTACTTCCTCAATAATATCATCTTCTAATGGCCTGCTTGTCCGACTGCGATATGAGGACTGCAATTTAATAGAGGACCGGTAAAGTAGGACATGTACGTTAGGTCTTTAATATGCGCAACCGCGTTAGCCAGTCCTTCATTTCCAACTGGGGCACACCGAAGATTCTTGCCATCTTTGCGAGATCTCTAACTTCGGGCCAAAGCCCGTATACAAAGTTCTTGGGCATGAGAATACTTGCGGCAAAATAGTCAGCCAGCCGTTCGCTCACCTTTCTATAACGCTCACCTGCTTGCTTGAAGGCAAACCCAGAGTTGCCACAAATGATATGGAAACCCTCGTGAAAGGCTGTAAAGTTCGTCACCTCGGGCGATGTATTCGAGTTGAGGTGTATAACCCACTCTTTATCCACCAACCAGGTACATCCGAGGAGGCGTTTCAGCGGCAGAGGCCGAATCTCAATAAAGCGATTCGGGTCAAACAGACTGATTATGTCTAAGGGAACTGGCGGTTTACTTATCCCGGCCAGTTCGATATATTTATTTGCCAGGTTACTAATTTCATCAAGCACACGACAGCAGCAGCCATTATAGGCGAAAGAACAACCCGCAAGGTACATCATAGGGTAATTGCGGTCGCTATCGAACTGCCCTTCCTTAGCCTCAGGACACAAATCACTCGTTCGGCATACGCACTCAGTCTCATGCGGGCAGTATTTACCCGACCACAGCTGGGCAAGGGTAGGCATTTGCCTCCTCGGCTCAACTAACCTGCTCACGCCGCTTTCTCCTGCGATAAATAAGGTCTTCAATCATGGCTATCATGTCATCATCGAGTTCATCCGGGTATTTTTCCCGAGCGTATTCACTGAACTCCGGCAATGAATCGGCACCATCCTTGTGTAGGGGTTTGAGGTGCCCAGCCAGAGCGAGTATATGCTCTACAGGCAAGGATAGATACTCGGCAAGCATTTTGCAGGATTTCGGTGAGGGCGTTTGTTTCCCTTCGCGCCATCTGCTTAGAGTGGATGCACTTACCCCTGACTCCCTTCCTAAGCGCCTGAGCGAGATACCACGTTGCCTTTGAATGTCTTCAAGAAAATCTGCTATGTTTGCCATTGCTCGACACCCGTCTCCTGACTGAATTACAACACTAGTGTAGCGCTGTCGCAACATTTTGTCAATAGGTAAAGAGAGTTTTATAAAAAAGGTGTTGCGGCCTCTTGACAAAGATGTAAAATGTTGCTAATATCGCTGTTGCGTATGCGCATCATATGTACAACAAACGCAACATGGATTTCACAATGCAGGGGGGACAATGGACCAGTTTATCTTCGTGATTCTGCCGTACGTGACAATCATCGTTTTTGTAGTGGGGTTAATCTGGCGGATACGCCTGTGGTGGTCAAAACCTCGCGCTAAGGCTGTACTTTTCCCTGTAGCAAAAAGCAATTTTGCCGTTGTGCGCAGGGTCGTAGGAGATATCGTGCTATTCGGCAAGACATTCAGCATGTCCAAATCCCTTTGGATAATGACAGTTTTGTTCCACCTGGGCTTGCTGCTGGTAGTGTTGGGGCATATCAGAACAATCACTGAGATCGGGTTTCTCTGGAGATGGTTCAATGTTAAGGGAGCAGACATCGACCATGTTGCCTTTGCCATGGGGATGACAGCCGGTGGGCTTGTCCTGGCTGGGGTAATTCTTCTCCTTACACGGCGATTCACCCCTAAGATGCGGGTCCTCTCCATCTTCGACGACTATTTCGTATTAGGTATGCTGCTGGTGATTATCCTTACTGGCCTGTCCATGCGCCTGTGGATGCCTATACATGCTGATGAAATTCAGCACTATGCAAGGGGAGTGCTCACCTTTCAGCCAGCCGTCGAGATTAACAATGTACTTTTTGCGTGGCATTTCTTCCTTGCCCAGACCCTGATTATGTATCTCCCATTTAGCAAACTGGTCCATCTGGTTTCGAAGCCAGTAGCTGAAAGTTGGACAATGAGGTAGATGAACATGACAAAAGCTGCGCCAATAATACGAGAAAGACATCAGGGAACAAGAGAAGAGCTATCAAATTTCTTGCTCAGCAAACTGAACAGGAACCTGGCTGTGTATTTTCAGACCTGCCAGCGCTGTGGCCTCTGCGCCGATAGCTGCCATTATTACAGAGCCACAGGCGACCCGAGGATGATACCGGCATATAAGATTGAGCAGGTCCGCAAGCTATACCAGCGGCAAAGAAATGACTGGCGTAGAAAAGTCTCTTTCTGGATACCCAGTGGTGACGGCCTGAATGAAGAAGAGCTTCAAGAGTTGAAAGACGTAGTCTTTGGCAGGTGCACAATGTGCCGAAGGTGCACGCTGACGTGTCCCATGGGTATTGACACCGGGATGATAATGCGGGCGGCACGAGGCATGCTCACGCTGGCTCATAAAGCTCCAAAGGGGCTCCAGGATACCGTGGATATCCATGTGAAGACTGGCAATAACATGGGCATGGACAGTGAAGAGTTCGTAGAAACTGTGAAATGGATGGAAGAGGAACTCCAAAAAGATATAGGTGATCCGAACGTAAGAATACCTATCGATAAAGAGGGTGCCAAGAATTTGTGGGTTTTGAATCCCAGGGAAGTCAAGTTTTTCCCTCTCCTGCTTCAAGCTCAGGCAAAGATATTCCACGCTGCCGGTGAAAGCTACACCCTGAGCAGCAAGTACTGGGACGTCACCAACTACGCTCTCTTCAATGGAGATGATAAGGACGCTACTACCATTGCAGGGTATGTGTTGGGAGAAGCTGATCGTCTGGGATGCGATACCATCATCTGCACCGAATGCGGACATGGTATGCGACAGTTGAAATACATGGCTCCGATCTGGCTGAAGAGAGCGGACTTCAAAGTGCGAGCTTTCGTCGAAGTCGTGGCCAACTATATTCAATCTGGACGAATCAGGCTTAATCCCGCAGTCAACAAGGAACGTGTCACCTACCATGACCCTTGCAATCAGGCGAGGAGCGGCAACTATATTGAGGAGCCCAGGATTGTACTGAGAAACAGCGTAATGGACTTTGTTGACCTTACTCCTCATGGCAGAAACAACTTCTGCTGCGGTGGAGGTGGAGGCGCCCTCACAATGAGCGAATACCGTAAATGGAGGCTCGAGGCAGCCAAAGTGAAGGCCGACCAGATAAAAGCCACAGAAGCTAAGATAGTAGCCACTTCCTGCCACAATTGCATAGACCAGTTGACTGAGATTAACCGCCATTACAAGCTGAACGTTAAGGTAGTGAACACTTGCGAACTTACTGCTGACGCTATCGTACTCCCACGGCGTATGTTCTTAAGCACAGGGGCACCTGTGGACGTGGGTGAACGAGGTTACTTGAAGACTCCTGCAGTATGGAATCATGAGGTGGCACAGTTCCTCGCAACCAATGAACAGATAGGTGAGCTAAAGGAACAACATTGGCAAGTGCTTGAATATGTGAGAGATTACAATGGCCGCCATGAGGCTTGGCCCTTGCCACAGCGCATAGACAAGGACCTGGGGGTTAACGTAAGGCACCTGTTCCCCGGCAGTCCGGAAGTTGTCTTCAAGGTGGCGGGTCTGGCAGAACCGGGAGACCAGATCAAGTGGCACGCGATTGGCACGCAGAACAACTAGAGGCTTGGCTAATGAACGAGCAGGCTACTATCGCCATCGTCGCTAGAGCACATCTCGATGAAGATGGATATCTGTTGCCCTCGGAAAGGTGGGATGCGCATGTTGGGCGTCTCCTTGCGCGCCACATTATGAGTAACGAACTGACTGAGGAACACTGGAAGATAGTAGAGTATTTAAGACGGTATTACCTTGAATTCGACATTGTGCCACCTATCAGAAAACTTTGCCGCGATACAGGTTTCAGCATGTCCGGATTATACAAGCTATTTCCCATGGGTGTAGCCAGAGGGGCCGGTAAAATTGCCGGGATACCCGGTGCAGTGTTTAAGTTACCTCAAACAG
>JBBIRL010000046.1:0-3400 GCA_037441825.1 Dehalococcoidia bacterium
ATAGTTTGGTGTCTTACTAAGCCCTGCTTTCTACTCCATATCTCCCCAGCTTCTGCCTGTCTTAATGTCCACCTTCACAGGGACGCTGAGCTTGATTGCGTTGGGCATTATCTGGAACACCAATTCCTTCAGCTTCTCCAATTCCACCTGAGGCAGCTCAAAGAGTAGCTCGTCGTGCACCTGGAGTATCATCTTTGCCTCCAGCCCCACCCTGTCCATTTCATGCTGAAGCTGGATCATGGCCACCTTGATAATGTCCGCCGAGGTGCCCTGGACAGGCATGTTTATCGCCATGCGCTCAGCCGCCATCCTCACCTGGGCATTGGAGGAGTTTATCTCGGGGATATAGCGCCGTCTTCCCAGCAAGGTCTGCACATAGCCCTTCTCCGCTGCCTCTTTCTTGGTGCGGGCGAGGTACTCCTTGACTCCGCTGTATTTCTCGAAATACGCCTTGATGAACTGTGCTGCCTGCTCTCGGGACAGCTCGGTGGCCTGCTCCAGTCCATACTCGCTCATCCCGTAGATAACCCCGAAGTTGACCGTCTTCGCCAGACGCCTCATATCTTTGGTGACCTCCGAAAGTGGGACACTGAACACCTGCGATGCTGTGGTGGCGTGGATGTCCTCGCCCTGCATGAAGGCGCTTACCAGCTTGGGGTCCTGGGAGAGATGCGCCAGGGCGCGCAGGTCTATTTGGGAGTAGTCGGCGGCCAGGAGCAAGGAGCTATCCTTCTCGGCGATAAAGGCTTTTCGTACCTGTCTGCCTTCCTCAGTGCGAATCGGGATATTCTGCAGATTGGGGTCGCTGGAGGAGAGCCTGCCGGTGACGGTGCCTGTCTGGTTGAAGCTGGTGTGTACCCTGCCGGTATCGGGGTCGATCAGGGCAGGCAGGGCATCGATATAGGTTGACTTCAGCTTGGTCAACTGGCGGTACTCCAGCAAAAGCTCGATGATAGGATGCACACCTTTGAGAGCTTCCAGAACAGATGCCTCGGTGGAATAGCCGCTCTTGGTTTTTCTCGTTTTAGGTAGTTTAAGCTCTTCGTAAAGAATCACTCCCAACTGTTGGGTCGAGTTTATATTGAACATGTGGCCTACGCTTTTATATATCTCGTTCTCCAGCTTGGCCATCCTCTCGCTCATGCTCCAGGACATTTCGCGCAGCCTGGCGGTATCTAAAGCTACGCCGTTGGTCTCCATGCGCAGCAACACGGGGAGCAGCGGCATCTCCACCTCAGCAAACAGCTTCCACAATTCCTGCGCCTTAAGCTCCGGTTCCAGCAGCTTGCTCAGCCTGAGGGTCATGTCGGCGTCAGTGCAGGAATATTCTGCCACCTTGGGTATGTCAACCCAGGCCATGGAAATCTGTTTGGCCCCGCTGCCGATCAAGTTGGCTATAGGGGTCATCTCGATGCCCAGCTTGGAGAAGGCCAGAGGTTTGAGCCCGAGCGACTTTTCCCCCAGAAGGTAGGCGGCAATCATGGTGTCGAAGCTAAGATTCTGTACATTCACCTTGTATTTTTGGAGCACAGCCATGTCGTATTTGCCGTTATGGGCCACCTTGGCAATTTTGGGGTTTTCCAGGAGAGGTTTGAGCCTGTCTATGACCTCATGGAGGGGGAGTTGATTTCCTGAAGAGTGGCCAACTGGTAAATACCAGGCCTTGCCCGGCGTAATGGACAGAGAGAGGCCTACCAGCGCTGCCTGTCTGGGGTCCAGGCTGGTGGTCTCGGTATCGAAGACAAAGGATTCGGCACGGGATAAGGCATTGACCACTTTGTTGAGAGCCTCAGCAGTATCCACAATCTGGTAATCGGCCGCTTCTTTGCTGACTTGTGGCTCTACCGGAGTCGGTTTTTCTTCCTGGGCCATAGTCTCGGGCAGCTTGGGGAGCAGGCTGGAGAACTCAAGCTCGCGGAATAGCTCGGCCACCTTGCCCCGTTCGTATGTGCTGACGCGGCAGGCATCCAGCTCGAACTCAATGGGCACATCGGTGTCTATGGTAGCCAGCTCCTTGCTCTGCTGTGCTGCTTTCTCGTTTTGTCGCAATGTCTCTTGCACTTTGGGTGGAGTTACTTCATTTAAATGTTCATAGATGCCTTCGATGCTGCCGAAGGCCTGTATCAGCTTGGTCGCGGTCTTCTCGCCGATGCCGCGCACGCCCGGGATATTATCCGAAGGGTCGCCTTTCAGTCCCTTGAAGTCTGTAAGCTGCCTGGGGGAGAGTTCATAGCGTTGCTGTACTGCTGCCTCATCGTAGATAACAGTATCGCTGAAGGGCCTTCCTGGTTTGGGCGTGAGCACCCGCACGTGTGGGGAGACGAGTTGCAAGGTATCGGTATCTCCGGTAACTATAAGGACGTCCATGTCCTGCTCACTCGCCTTTTTGCAGATAGTGCCGATTATGTCGTCAGCTTCGTAGCTTGGTACCTCGAACGAGGGGAGGTTGAACGACTTTATCAGCTCCCGCACCCTTGCAAGTTGGATTTTAAGCTCATCTGGGGCCGGGGGACGGTGCGCTTTGTATTCCACGAACTTCTCGTGTCTGAAGGTCGGCCCCGGGCTATCCAGAGCCATGGCCCAATGAGTCGGCTTGAAATCGGCGAGCACCTTGAGCAGCATGCTGGCGAAGCCGTAAAGCGCCCCGGTGGGCTCGCCGGTCCTGGTCACTGAGAGAGGGGGCAGGGCATGGAAGGCACGGTGCACCAGGGCGTGTCCGTCGAAAAGCAGAAGCAGTTGTTTTTGAGCTGGCATTGTACTTGGTACCGCGAAAAGATTTCGACTCGGTATGTTAGATGAACTATTATTTGGCCCGGCTTGCTCTTTAAGGCATTATATCAGAAGAAAAGGGGGAGGTGATACTCTAGCGAAGACCGCTAGCTTTAGCTTCGGCTCGATTGCAGTTGATGGCAAGAGATATCGGCGCGACCTGTTCTTGCTTCCCCGACGGAACGGTGAGACAGAAGAAAGGTAGCTTCTGGATGTTCGGCGGCCATACCTTCCAGGAAATAAGAGCTCGCAGAGCATCGAGGGCAGGTGTGGAGGTGATAGTGGTTGGAATAGGCAATATTTCCAGGGCTGAACTATCCAGTGAGACAAAGAGCTACACTGAACAAGCCAAACTGGAACTTCCACATCTTGCCCTCTGACGAGGCGATGACAAAGTTCAACAGGCTGCTGGAGCAAAGTAAGAAAGTGGCAGCGCTAATACACATTACCTGTTAACAGCTAATGGCAGGTCTGAATCCTATGGGTGCAGCTTCTTATACTTTGCCATCAGTTGGTCTTTGGTTTCCTTATGGGCAGGGTCGAGGACACAGGCATCGACCGGGCAAACCTCTTTGCATTTGGATGAGTCGTGGGCACCCACACACTCAGTGCATCTGTGGGGATCGATGAC
>JBBIRL010000046.1:3500-11953 GCA_037441825.1 Dehalococcoidia bacterium
TTTTTGTTCATCAGCGCCATCTCAAACTCTCGCTCGAAGTCAGAGCTCATCCTCAGCCCGCGCACCATGACCTTGGCTTTCATCTCGCGGGCGAAATCAACGGTGAGCCCGCTATAGGACGTTACCCGTACGTTGGGCAGATGAGCAACCGCCTTCTTTATCAAGCCGACTCTTTCCTCAGTGCTGAACATCAGGTATTTCAGCGGCCTATCGTACACGCCGATGATCAGCTCATCGAAAAGGGCAGCCGCTCTATTGGCTATATCGAGATGTCCGTTTGTCACGGGGTCGAAACTTCCGGGGTAAATAGCACTGGTCAAGGCTGACCCCCAGCGTATTGGTAGACAGAGACACGGCTATCGCCATGGCGCAGATTTTTTATTTGTTGGAAATCGCCGTACCTTTCCTTCATGGGAACACGTCGGGAATGCTCGACGACTATGGTTGACTCCTCTCCCACCAAGCTTGAGGAGGAGAGCTTCTCCGTGGCGGTGGTAATGGAAGGGTCGGCATAGGGAGGGTCGAGAAGCAGTATACCATATCTCTCTTTAAGGATGGATAGGGCTTTCTGGGCGCTGACACAGTAGACGGCCCCCTGTCCGGTGAATCCCGTGTGTTCGAGGTTCTCTTTAATAAGAGCACACAATCTGGAATTCTTTTCCACAAAATCCGTCCACCCGGCACCGCGGCTCAGAGCTTCGATGCCAAGGGCACCAGTGCCGGCGTAAAGGTCGAGTACCCTCGACCAATCGGTAGCCGTAGATTCCAGCATATTAAAAATCGCACCTCGGAGCAGGTCAGATGTAGGACGCAGCCCTGAACTTCTCAGCGATTTCAGGCGATGTCCTTTAGCTTTACCCGCAATTACCCTCATTATTATCGTGCCAACAATCCTCTATTATATCAACGCTCGCCGTTCCGTCAAGTGCGAGGTGGGTTGTAGGGGCTGCGCTTATTGCGGGCTAATGATTCATATACGAAACTCTTGACAAAAATTGAGAGAAGTGTTACTTTTCTTAATCATGAGTTGGATAAAGAACTTAGCTTCATCCAGAAATCTGCGCTTGGTGCTTGCCTTAGGCTTATTTACTCTAATATGCACAACGGCTTGCGGGGACATTGCGGATTCTGTTCTAGTACCTACCAGTTCGCGTACGCAAACTCCCATATCTTCACCGTCCGGTGCCCGGCCTATTATCCATATGAGCCAGGAGGGTGGCTGGGGGCTGAACCAGGGTTTCACGTATTTTATGTTATGGGACAACGGGCGGGTGGTCTTTACAAATGATCGTGTTTGCCGGGAAACTTATCTGTCCCCATCAAAGGTAGCAGATTTGGTTGATGCCGCCCGATTTCTCTACAATCTTAACGATAATTATGGATGTCCTGTGACGGATGCGTCTTCTGTCTATTTAACCGTAGAGGCGGAGCCAGGGCATCGAAAGACGGTGCAATTCCAAGAAATATATCAAGAAATATCTATAAATCTGACCGATGATCACGGAGAGACCTACTCTATTAGTTGTTCCCCACCAAAGGAGCTCCAAGCCTTTTTGGAAGTGCTGAAAGACTCCTTGCCCGCAGATGCACCGCTCTGGCAGCCCGATGAAGTGTTTGTCGATAGTTCTCCTGCTTACGGAATCGATGCAGGGAATATGACGCTTTCAGAGTGGCCTGAGGAGTTGAAGGGTTTCCTGCAGGGAGAGGCAATGCAACAGGCTATTCAATTGGCAGGGCTTGGTTCTGAGAAGCTATTTCTGCTGGGGGGAGAAGCGTACTATGTGAGGGTCGATTCCGTATTACCAAGTTTACATGATCATGGATACAGGTGGGAGTCTCCGCGTCACCCCAATGCTACCAACTTCGGATACTACTCCAATTACGGCTATCTCTTTCGGTTCTCCGGGGTCTCTCAAGAAGAGATAGCCTCCTGGTATAAGGCAGAAATGCCTGAATCTGGCTGGATTTTGGTGAAGGAAGGAGGTGCAGACTTTCAAGTCTGGGTCACGGATTATTATGGAGATATACTCGAATTCCGTTTTTACCCCGACCATTTCTATATTCAACAAATATTCGTTGAGCAGGACGTACCTAGATATCCAGATGCTATTCTTCTAGGATGTACCGGTTCCTGGTGTCAGTTGTGCAGGGGGATCACCTTGGAGGAAGCAGAGACTTGGTTTCATGACCACATGGTATATCTAGGTTGGTCGGAGACAAGTGCGGGCGTTTATTCCCGGGCCGATGGCGGCGTGACCGAAATTATACGCTTCGGATTTCGAGTAGAGAGCGGCGGGATAGCAGTGAATGTGGAGGAACGTCAGCGGATTGTTCCGTCATGGTGGCCTACTCCTACCTCTACCCCTGCTCCTTCCTCTACATAGAAATATTTGGTGGCGTGTACTTGGCGTCGTCGACTCCTATCACGACGCTAAAGATTATCAGGGCGCACGTTCGTGCGCCCTACAATTTTCACGAAGCTTCTGCGAATTGTGAAACCGAATTTATCTATGATATACTTTATGACAAATCCTGTAATAGCAACGGGGACAAAGGTGGCTAGAAAACCGAAGGTTCAGCTCTACGATACAACCCTCCGAGATGGAGCGCAGCGCGCAGGCATATCCTTCTCTGTCGAGGATAAGCTCAAGATAGCGAAACGCCTGGGCGAGATAGGTATCCATTTCGTCGAGGGCGGCTGGCCGGGCTCCAATCCCAAGGATGCTGAGTTCTTCGCCCGGGCTCGAACCCTTGACCTGAAGCGCGCTACGTTGGTAGCCTTCGGCAGCACCCGCCGCGCCAATACCAAGGTGCAAGAAGATGCCAATTTAAAAGCTCTGAAGGAGTCTGGGACAAGGGTGGTTACCCTGGTGGGCAAGTCCTGGGACTTGCATGTCACCGATGTGCTGAACACCACGCTTGAAGATAACCTGAAGATGATTGCCGATTCCGTCCGCTACATCAAGGCAGGCGGGCAGTCTGTTTTCTTCGATGCCGAGCACTTCTTCGATGGGTACAAGAGAAATTCCAGGTATGCCCTGCGCACCATCGAGGCTGCTGCCGAGGCCGGGGCAGACTGCGTTGTGCTCTGCGATACCAACGGCGGGGCCCTGCCTGGCGAGGTGACTGTCGCAGTCGCAGCGGCGAAAAAGGTGGGTATCTCTCTGGGCATCCATGCTCACAACGACGGTGAGCTGGCGGTAGCGAACACCCTGGCTGCGGTTGAGGCGGGTGTTACCCAGGTTCAGGGCACTATCAACGGCTACGGGGAGCGCAGCGGTAACGCCAACCTTTGCTCGATTATCCCTGCGCTCAAGCTCAAGATGGACATCAACTGCATTAGCGATGAGAATCTGGCCAGGCTGACGGATGTCTCTCGCTATGTAAGCGAGATTGCCAATATCATCCCAGACCCGCATCTTCCCTATGTGGGGGCCAGCGCCTTCACCCACAAGGCAGGGCTTCATGTCTCGGGGCTGATAAAGCACGAGCAGAGCTATCAACATATCAACCCCGACCTGGTGGGCAATCGGAGCCGCGTTCTGGTCTCGGAGCTATCCGGGCTGAGCAACATCACATATAAGGCCAGGGAGCTGGGATTGGATATACCCAAGGGTGAGCGGGCCAGGGCGATACTGGAGCGGATAAAGGCCCTGGAGAAGCAGGGATTTCAATACGAAGGTGCAGAGGCCTCATTCGAGCTTTTGCTCAGGCGCACCAATCCCGATTATCAGCCGCCCTTCGAGCTGGTGGATTTCATGGTTGTGGTCGAGAAACATCGCCGCACCCCTATCGTTTCAGACCGCATGGAGGATATGCTTTCGGAGGCAATGGTCAAGGTCAAGGTAGGTGGTGATGTGATTCATACCGCAGCCGAGGGCAATGGTCCGGTCAATGCCCTTGATGCTGCGCTGCGCAAGACGCTGCTCCAGTTCTATCCCAGCCTGTCAGCAGTGAAGCTGATGGACTACAAGGTGCGCATCCTTGAGGAAAGCGACGGCACCAAGTCACAGGTGAGGGTGCTTATAGAGTCCAGCGATGGTGAGCACGACTGGCGCACGGTGGGCAGTTCTACCAATATCATCGAGGCAAGCTGGATAGCCCTCGCAGATAGCCTGGAGTACTGGCTGCTGCGCTATGGCTTAGCTTCTACTAAAAGATTAGCCAGGAGGTCAAGTTGACTCGGTTTATTCTGGTGAGGCACGGGCAGACGGAGTGGAACCGCATAAAGAGATTCCGCGGCAGGGCGGACATATCCTTAGATGAGACAGGGAGAAGACAGGCCGAGGCTGCCGCGCTCAGGCTGAAGGATGAGCAGATAGCGGCTATCTATTCCAGTCCCCTCAAGCGCACCCTCGAAACAGCCAGCATTCTTGCCAGTCAATTCAAGCTTTCGGTGCAACCTCTTGGGGGGCTCATTGATATGGACGTCGGAAGCTGGCAGGGCCTCACCCCGGAGGAGGTAGCGCAGCAGGATGGCCAGCTCTACCAGAAATGGCTTAAGCACCCCCACGAGGTCCGCTTTCCACACGGGGAGAGCCTGGATATGGTCCGCCAGAGGGCATTTGCTGCGGTAAATGATGTTGCCTCAAGGCATGAGAACCAGACCGTTGCCCTGGTCTCTCACGAAGCGGTGTGCCAGATATTAATAATCGCCATACTGGGTCTGGACAACTCCCATTTCTGGCAGGTGAGGCAGGATGTAAACGCCATCAACATCTTCGAGCTCAGGGACGGTGCTCCCCTGGTGATGCTGGTCAATGACACCTGCCATCTGAAGAACCTGGCTGCAGGATGAGCCCCTTGAGCATCGCCGAGATTATAGATTTGCTGGCAAAAGAATACGGCAGCATAACGTGGCGCTCCCGTACCGACCCGCTCTCCGAGCTCATCATGACCGTCCTCTCCCAGAATACCTCGGACCATAATTCCAGGCGTGCCTTTGGCTCCCTGCTCGGCAGGTTCGGAAGCTGGGAGGCTGTGGCTGGGGGCAGCGTGGAGGATATAGCGGAAGCTATAAAGCTCGGTGGCCTGGCGCAGGTCAAGGCTCCCAGGATCAAAAAGATACTCGAACAAATCCAGGCCCAGCGAGGCTCGCTGGACATCATGTTTCTCAGGAAGATGCCTGTTGCCAGAGCCAGAGCATGGTTGCAGAGCTTGCCCGGGGTAGGCCCCAAGACTGCCGCCTGCGTGCTGCTGTTCTCTCTGGGAAAACCTGTGCTGCCTGTGGACACACATATCCACCGGGTAGCTCAGAGACTGGGGCTTATCGACTCCCGGATTTCAGCGGAGAAGGCGCACGAGATTCTGGGCGATATGGTTCCTGCCAGAGATGTCTACCGGTTCCATATTCTTATGATTGAGCATGGACGGAGGGTGTGCAAGGCGCAGCGTCCCCGATGCCGCGAGTGCGTGTTGCTGAAAGGTTGTCCTGCAGGCCAGATGTTGCTTGAGGCGGAACATGAGCAAGGGAGATGAAATATTTGCCTGCGCCCGTTCTCTTTTCGATGTAGTTGGCGTGACCCGGGACCCGTCTACCAAAGACACTATCCTTATTCTGGGTCTGGTAACTACACCTGAGAGGGACCTGGATGATTTCGTAATTGAGAAGATGAAGGGCGGCAGGGAATCATTCTGGCGCGGCTTCATCAGATATGCCAAACCCAAACTGGATGCCTTGCTTGAGTTCATCAGGAAGCAGGGTTTCTCTGCCCAGCTTGTGGGCAAGATGGGCTATTCTCCCAGCGGCAAGCCGAACCTCAAACATCTGGCTGTCGCTGCCGGTCTGGGCAGGCAGGGCAAGAATACCCTGGTCATCAACCCGCGTTTCGGCCCCTGGCTCAGGTTCATGGCCATCAGGACGAACGCTCCTCTGGCTCCAACAGGCACGGGCGTCTATGCTAAGGAGGAGAACCCCGACTGCAAGTCGTGCCAGCGATGTATCGAAGCATGTCCGGTAAGGATACTGCAGCCGTATCGTTTGGTGGATACCGACCGCTGCCTGGCAGCCATATCGGGAGAGCGCCCTGCGGGGTTAGCAATTTGCGATAAATGTGTGGTAGTATGTCCTGTAGGCGAACGAAAGCCCGTGGGCTCAAATCCTAAACACTAAATCCGAAACCTTAAACCTTGGCCTGAGCTTTCGCCAAAGGCAAATTCGAATTTCGGAGTTCGAAATGTTTGGATATTTGGGCATTTGGTATTGTTTAGGATTTAGGAATTAGAATTTCATCAGGGGTTTTGCCGTCGTGACCCGCCTGAGGCGAGTCACGACGTAAGGTTCGTCGCCACAGGAGTGGCGACGCTACGGGGCTAATCGTGATTCTATAATCCCCCCCTTTTCTAAAGGGGGATTAAGGGGGATTAGCTACGGCCGTTCATGGTTCGACAAGCTCACCACGAACGGCATCTGAAATATCTTCAAATCAAGAGGTGCTCCGATGTCAAAAGTGAAAGTGGGAATAATAAACGTCACAGGCTATATAGGTATGGAGGTGGCACGGCTGCTGTACCAGCATCCCAAGGTTGAGATAGCCACCGTCACCGGGCGCAGCGCCAAAGGCCAGAAGCTGGGCGAAGTCTTGCCTCACTTGAGTAACATAGACCTCACTATAGAAACCGACCTCGATAAGGCGGACTTCATTTTTTCCGCTTTGCCCCACGGCGAGAACGTGGCTCCCATAGTAGCCGCGCTGGAGAAGGGCGCTAAGGCGGTTGACCTCAGCGCCGACTTCAGGCTCAAGGATGCTGCGGAATACCAGAAATGGTATAAAGTAGCTCATACTGCGCCGAACTACCTTAAAGAGGCGGTCTACGGTCTGACCGAACTGAATCGCGCTCAGGTCGCCAAAGCTCGGCTGGTGGCGAACCCCGGCTGCTATCCTACCGGCGCTATCCTGGCACTGGCCCCGGCGCTCAAAGAGGGCCTTATCGAGCCAGATATCATCTTCGACAGCAAGTCAGGCGTCTCCGGTGCGGGCAGGACATTGACGCTTAATACTCATTACGCCGAGGCGACTGAGAACGTCTCCGCCTATGCGCTCGATGGGCACCGCCATCTGCCCGAGATGGTGCAGGAGCTGCAAAAACTGGCTCCGAAATCTAAACTGTCGGTCACTTTCCTGCCTCACCTGATACCGATGACCAGGGGGATACTGACCTCCTGCTACGCTATGCTGAAGGCGGGGAAGTTAGCAGAGGGAGATAGGGGCAAGCAGGAGATACGGAAGCTCTATCAGGATTTTTACCGTGACGAGCCGTTCGTCAGGGTGGTCACCGTTCCGCCGCAGACTAAGCAGACCTGGGGCAGCAATCTCTGCCTGCTCTACCCCACAGTTGACATAAGAACAAACAGGCTCATCGTGATAGCCTGTATTGACAATTTGGTCAAGGGAGGAGCCGGGCAGGCCATCCAGAACATGAACCTCATGCTGGGCTTCCCCGAGACTACGGGACTTGATATGCTGGCTGTTTATCCCTGACCAAAGGAGTTTGTAGTGACTGCACTATACGGCTACGCCGGACAGATTCTGAAGGTAGACTTGTTCTCGGGAAGCATCACCCATATGCCAACGGGCGATTATGCCGACCTCTTCCTCGGCGGCAGAGGCATAGCCGCTAAAATCTACTGGGATGAGGTGCCGCCTAAAATCGGTGCTTCCGACCCTGAGAACAGGCTCATCTTCATGACCGGCCCGCTCTGCAGCGTGCCCGGCTTCGCCAGCCGCTTCCAGGTTTGCGGTAAATCCGTTGCCACCAACCAGTTCTCGTTCTGCAATCTGGGGGGCTCCTGGGGTGCTTACCTCAAGTCAGCCGGTTACGATGGCGTGGTGGTTTCCGGCAGGGCGGACAAGCCCCTGTATATCCGGATTGATGGTGAAAAGGTGGAAATAAGGGATGCCTCTCACCTCGAAGGCAAGAGCGCGTTCCAGCGAGAAAAAATAGTAAAAGATGAGTTGAACGATTCTGTCCGTGTGCTCACGGTAGGCCCCGCGGGCGACAACATGGTCAGCTTTGCCACCTTCCTGGCGTCGGACGACTCGGTGGGCGCTGGCGGGCTGGCGGGGGTGATGGGCTCCAAGAATCTCAGAGCCATAGCCGTAAGGGGCGATAAGAAGGTTAAGGTAGCTGATGCAGATAAGCTTTCCAAGCTCAGGAGCAGAGTGCGCCAGTTGAGCGGTGGCTATGTCGAGCCATTGCTGGCTATGGGGATGCTGACGTCCAGAGACAGGCTGAAGAAGAGCTTCTGCCAGGGCTGCCCCGCCGGATGCGTGCGTGCTACACACCGCAATGCCGATGGCTCTGAGAGAAAATTCATGTGCCAGGCTGCCATGTTCTATGAGACCCGTGCCCAACGTTATTCCGGGAACACCGATGCCGCCCTCAAGGCCACCGAGCTCTGCGATGATTTGGGGCTGGATACCCGCGTCGTAGAGACCATGATTATGTGGCTG